>FR878232.1 GCA_000434335.1 Clostridium sp. CAG:492 | reverse complement strand
CATTGACAACCCACAACCGTCCCCATTGACAACCACACATTAACACAAATTTAGGTCTTGAATTATTATTTTGTTATGGTAAAATAATATCAAATATATGAAATCTTAGGAGGGATTATTTATGAATTTTAATAAATGTAAAAGATGTGGTTGTTTTTTTGTAGCTAATAGTGATACTTGCCCTGCTTGCACTACTAAGGACAATAATGATATTTCAACTTTAAATAATTATTTTGCAGAAAATGAAACTAATGACATTGTTTCAGTAAATGATTTATCAAATATTACTGGTATTTCTAACAAAAATTTGACAAGATTTATTGAAAACAAAAACTTTAATTTTAAAAATAACATTAAATTGTAATAATAAATTTAATAAAAATACAAAAATCAAGCCCTAAAAATTATGTAATTTTTAGGGCTTTTTAATATTTTTATTTTTCATTATTTTTATGTTTTACTATAGTCAAAACTACTATTACTGATATTGCTAATATTGCAAAATATAGTAAAATTTTATCTCCTGTTTTTACAGTTGTTATTATTGTTTCAATTGGTTGTGGTATTGTTTTATCTGAATTTTGATCATTTTTTACTTCATTTTCTTCATTTTTATTTGTATCTTGCTTATTATCATCTTTTGGCTCTTCTATTTGTACTTTCTTTTTATAATAATATATTACCACAGTTCCATCTTCTTTGTTTAGTATTCCTTCTGAATTTTCCGGTTTTTCTACTAATTCATAATCATTTATTTTCTTTGCATATGTTATATACTTTTCATTTATATTAGCTGAAACATTTTCTTCGTTTGCAAGCTCTTTATTAGTTTCTTGCTCTAAATATTTTACAGTAAGTGTAGTTTTAGCTCTTTCATATTGAACTTCTATATGCTTATCTTCTTGTACATCTTTTATAGGCTCTATTTCAGTTTCTCCATCTCGCTGTATTTCATATCCTACACCATTAATTTTAATTCCAACAATTTTGTATCCATCTTCTGGTTTTAATAAAATTTTCTTTTGCGTTGTTGCTCCCCTATCTACCAATTCGTAAGGTGTTTCATCTTCACCAGAAATACTTCCACCTTTTACTGTTATTATTTCAGTTTCCTGTTGACCAACTTTTGGTAGCTCAATTACTTTATGTGTAACTTCTTTATGCTCAATTACGTCTGTCGTAATTTTAAATTGTTTTTTATACCAATATGTTACAGTTATTTGATTTTCTGTCATTTTTCCTTTGTTATTTGTAGGCTCTGGATCTGTTAGTTTATAATTTTCTATTTCTTGTTTTGGTTCATTATATTCATCATTTACATATCCTTCTAGCTCTTTATTTGGTAGTAAATTTTCTTTTGTATCTATATCTTTATATTCTACAACCACTTTTGCAGGTATTTTTTCAAATTCAACTATAACTTTTTTATCTTCTTGTACATTTTTAAAATATGCATCATCTTCTAATTCATCTGTTCCTGCTTTCAAAATAATTATGTGTTTTTCTTGCTCCTGTAATTGTTTTGCTGTATATGTTTTATCATTTATTGTTACTTCTTTTACTCTATATCCATCATCTGGTATAATTTCAATTTTCTTTTTATTATATCCATTTTTATTTATTAATTCATATTCAATTTCTTTTTTATTACCCTGTTCATCTTGTATATATTCTTTAGAAATTGTTCCACCATCAACTAAAACCTCATTACCATTTACTAGCTCTTTATGTTGTTTAATTCCAGTTGTCACTTTATATTGTCTTTCATAATAATAACGAACTTCTACAGACTGATTTTCTTTGTATATTACATTTTTTAAATCTTCATCTTTTGTTGCTATTACAATATTTTCATCATTTGATTTTGGCCCATTTACAGATATATAATTTTCATATTTTGCTCTTTTAATATTTTCATTAAGACCAACATATCCTGCAATTAGCTCTTCATTTAATACTGTTCCCACATCTAATGTCAATCCCTGTTTTATATCATTTTCATCAATTTCAATATGTTTTACAATTATTCCTGCTGGAATTTTTTCATACCAGTATATTATTGTTAAAGTATCTGCAAACATCGTTCCTGTTGAACCTATTTGTTCTTTTTTATCATTTGTAACTCCCAAACTTGAAGATTTATAATTTGCAATTATTTTTCTACTAGTTGCATAGCTTTCGCCTTCAACACCAAATTGTTCCTCATAATCTTTTCCATCTGGAGTTGTATATAAAACTTTTTCCGTTTTCTCTTCCAAGTATTTAACAATTACTTTAGTTTTCTTTCTAAACTCTACTTCAATATGTTTATCTGATTGCATTCCTGTTTTTGTATCTGCAATATATTGTATTGGAACTGTCATACTTCCATCTGATTGTACTAATGATTCTACATCTAATTTTGTTTGCTCTTCTGCTGATTTTCCATTTTTTATTATTACATTTACAATTTCATATTCTCCAATAATATTTCCATCATTATCAAGCTCTTTTTCAGGAACAATTTTTATTATATTTTGAGGCATATTACCCTTTAATACTTTTTCATATGGATCCAAATCTTCACCAGTTATTGTTCCACCTTTTACATTTTCTTTTATTGTACCATCTTTATATTTTTCTGTATGTTCAATTACATCTGTTGTTATTTTAAACTCAGATTTATAGTAAATGTTTATTACATTACTTTCCTCTTTTTCAGTTATTGTTAATGGTAAATTTTCTGTTTTTTCTAGTGCAAATCCACTTTTTATCTTATCTGGATATGTGGTTATATAATCTTGGTATTTAGCTACTTTTGTTTCTACTGCTTCTGTATCCTCAACACCATTATAAAAATAATGTATGCTATAATTGTAATCTGCTAATTTATAATATATTTTAATTATATTATTTTCAGCTATTTCAGTTATAGTTAAAGGTAAATTTTCCACTTTATCTAATACATATCCTTTTTTTGTTTTATCAACATATGAAGTTATTTTTTCATTATATTGTGCAGATTTAACAACTGATGCTTTTTCATCTTTATCATATTGATGACTTGTTTTATTTTCATAATAATATTCAACTGTATATGAAAACTCATCTTTTACATAGTAAACATTTATTACATTATTTTCAGTTACTTCAGTTATTATTAAAGGAATATTTTCATTTTTTTCAAATTTGTATCCAGTTTTATTTTTGTCTATATATGCAGTTATTTTATCTTGATATTTTGCATTATTACTTTCAACTTTACTTTCATCTTCAATTCCATCATAAAAATAATGTACTGTATATTGGAATGTTGATTTATCATATGTATAATAAACATTTATAACATCATTTGTATATTTTCCACTTGCATTATCTGAAACGCTAACTAACTCATATCCTGTTATATTTATTTGTGAAGATACATATGGCTCTCCTATTAAATCTGTTTTTGTTTGTGTTTTATAATCTTTATCTTGACCTTTAATAATGTGATGTATAATTACCGTTGATTTTGCAGGTTCAAACTCAACTATTATATGTTTATTTTGTGTAACAGATTTGAACACTGATAATGCTACAGATTTATCAGCTCCATAATTTACAGTTATTTCTGGATTTTCTATTGCACCATCACCATAAATTATGTTTTCTGACAATTTTCCATCATCTGTTATTGATTGTAATTTTATTTGTTTTACAACATAGTTTTCATCTGGTTTTGCAATTATTGAAACTGTACTATCTTGCTTTTGTTTTACAAATTCAACAAATTGAATTTCATTCTCTTTTTTATAAGTATCATTATATTCACCTGTTATTGTTCCTCCGGTGACTATCATTTCGCTTTTTTCATTTGTTAATTTATCTGTTCTTATTTCAGTATGTTTTTCTACTTTAGTAGTTATATTATGTTGTTTAATTTTATAATAAAATGTTAGCTCTTTATCTTCATTAAAAGTTAGTATATCGTTTAATGTTGTTTCATCTTTAACATCACTACTTATACTTGTAAGAATATAATCATTTATTAAATTATTATACTCTTCATTTGTATCAACATCATATGTTCCTTCAGTAATAATTTTGTAAGTATTATCATCATTAAGTACTGTTTTAGGATTAAATGTATATTTTCTATCATCCGCAATTTTAGTTTGTGTACCATCCAAATAATGATGTATTGTAAGCTCAATTGCCTTTGGTTCATAATAATATATAACCTCTGTTGTATCTTTGCTAATTGTTCCATTCATATTCGTAGGAATAATAAATTCTCCATTATCATTTTTTTGTAATTCAACTTTTTTAAGATCTTTTTTAGGTGATGTTTTATATTCTTTTCCAATAGCATCGGTTATTATTTCATCATCGGCAACTCTTGTAGTTGTAAGTAATCCATCTACAGTCTTTAAGTAATGATGAACTATAACATTACCCATTTTTGTATTTTCGACTTGTAATTCTATAGGAGTAACCTGGTTTTTATTTGTTGTATTATATATATATTCTGTAAGATTCGGAGTTACCATAACTACCTTATTATCTACTGTATATATTCCATATACAATTATTCCTTGCGTAATACTACCTTGCATATCAGTAGTACTTACATTAACAATTTTTCCATCACTTGCAAACTCAACAATTATTTTAGAAGATTCCGTGCTAGAATATGTATATCCATCCTCACCTTTATCTTTAGTTACATTTATACCATTATTTTGAGCTCCAATTGCTAAAATATTTCCATTTGGTAGATTAATTCCATATGTAAAAAATCCCCAATTATTACATTCAATAGTATATACATTAACAATTTTTCCATTTGAATTATATATTATAACTGCTGGATCACGAGAGTTATTGCTATTATATACTATAATTCTCTTTCCACTTTCAGTATATTCACCGGAAATTACAGTTTTACCTTCTTCATTATCAGAATAAATACTTCCAAAAGATATATAATTTCCATCATCAGTCATTGTTGTTCCTGATTCAGTAAATCCAGATGGCATATTTAAAGATATATCAGTATCGTTTCCGTTTTTATCATATTTCGTTATTTGATTTTCAACTGACGAAACACCTATAAAATCTGTACCATTTGCAATAATTTTATATGGTAATGTTCCACCAACACGAAGAGGAAAAGTATTAATATTTATTACCTTATCATCTTCTGTAAAATGAATCATTATTTCTCCTTTATCAGTCAAATTTTCTTCAATTTCATTTCCATAAAATGTTTCATTTGAAGAAAAGATCATTTTACCATCAAAACACCCGTTATTTCCATAATTTCCATATAATGCTAATCTTATAACATAACTTCCATCATTTTGAACATATATACCATTAGAGTAGACACCATTTTTCTGATCATTTGATGTAACTTTTCCGATTTCAAAGTATTTAATAATTTTTCCATCTGAATTCATTTTTATAATAATGCTTCTAGCATAATTTGTTGAACCACTATCAAGTATAATATCATCTGTTGCATTTTCTACTAAGTCCTTATCAATAGTTAATTTTCCAGAATAATATCCCAAAATTAATAATTCAGATTTATTATTTTCTTCAATTCCATTAAATTCACAACTTCCAGTACATTCCTTTTTTAAATTATTACTCCATAATTTACTTTCATTTTCACCATACATAGTTAACGTAGTTCCAGAAATATCTATTCTTTTATTATTTCTTAAAATTTTTGGAGAATACCACGTTATAGATCCTGGTTTACTAAAACCAAACTGTCTAGTTCCCTTATATTGTTCTTTCAATTCAAGCACTTGTCCTTTTACAGTAAAACTTTCTTCTTTATCATCTAAGTAATATCCATCAGGTGCCTTAACTTCTTTAGCAATATAGTTTCCATTTGGTAAATCAGCTGTAATTATTCCATTTTCATTTGTTGTTAATACATATAAATTTTCACCATTTATATTTTCTAATACTCCAACTAAATTTCCATTTTTATCTATAGCATTTTCTTTAATAGATGCTCCATCTTTTTCGGTAATTTTTTGTATAGTAAATTTAGCACCTTGTAGCACATTTCCATCCTGGTCTTTTTTTGTTAGTTTAAGTGTATATTTCTTTTCAAAAATAACCTGAACTATATGATCTTGTGTTACATTTTTAAATTTATCTAATACAGCACACCCATTTTCATCTAAATTTGCAGAAAATTCTTGTCCATCAATATATAATTTTTCTATTACATAACCATTTAATGGATTAATATTTATGTTTGTGTTTCCATCTTCTCCATATTTTACTTTTTCTACTAATTTTACGCTATCTAAATAAGTTAATCCAGTTATTGTTCCACCAGTTCTTTTGCCTTCTGAATTTTTAAGAATTTCGGTAGTAATTTTATACTGTTTTTTCGCATTAGTTACATTTAATTTTGTAACAGTACTTTCATCAGAAGTATTATTTATACTAAAATCATAGCTTTTATCAGATTTTTCATAATTAGCAGGTGCTTCAATTTCAATTAATCTATAGTCACCATTTTCTAAATTAACTTTTATTATTCCATCATTATTAGATTCTACAACTTTATATACTTCATCATTAATAGAATAATTGTATCCAACAAAATCACCATCAGCATCCTTAGCATCTTGTAATGTTTCAGAACCATCTGATGATTTGGTAACTTTTTTAATTGTAAATTTAGCATTAGCCAAAGGTTCTCCACTTTCAGATGTTTTAGTTAACTCAAAATTATAATTGTCATCAATTTTTTGAAAATAAACCTGAATATGTTTATCCTCTGTCATATTTATAAATTGAGGTAATGTTACACTTCCATCATCTGAAACAGTATATTCAATACTTTCGCCATTTACTTTAATCCTTTTTACTTTCCAGTTAGAATCTGGAATAGCTTTTATTTCATTTTTACTATTTTCTTTATATCTAACAACTTCATAAGGATTATCATTTTGACCAGATACAGTACCATTTCCTTCAACAACCTCTGTAGTTATTTTGTATTTTGTTATTGAATTGTTTATAGTAATTTGTTGTAATTCAGGAAGATCTGGATTATATAATTTTATTCCAATAAATTGCATTATTCCCTTATATTTACCATCTTCATTTACAAATCCAACAGCAGTATATCTACCTTCACTATTTTTTATAAGTTGTCTACAATGAACTGATGGATATCCTTTTTCAATTTTTTGTAAAACTCCCAATTCATTAAATTGTAATAATATACCACCTACTTTTAAATCATACTGCTCACCATTTAAAACTACTGTAGTATCTTTTTCAACTACACCAGATGTTATAACACTTCCATCTGAAATAGTTATACTATCACAAAATCTTATATTTTCATTATTTACCGTATATGCCCATTTATAGTTGCCATCATCATCTAACGAATATACTGTAGAATATTGAACTTGCATACTACCTTGACTTTCAGTAGTTATTGTTTTAGCAGTGATATCATACTCTGTTTCTGTATATGAATCTTTTTTTACAGATCCTCTTTTGTATATATTATATTCGGTATTGTATTCATCATCATTTTCACCATAAAAATTTAATAGCTCTACATCATTATTATATTCTGCTATAAATTTACCATTAGATATTATTTTTTCACCCTGATTAATTGTATAAATTTTTACAATATCACTATCAGAATCTTTAGCTATTTGACCTGAAAGTTTAAAACCGTTTTCTGTTTTTATTATTCTATAAGTTATATCTAATGAAGAAATACTTGAAAAATCGAAATCATCTCCAAAAATTTCAGGATAAGCCTTTTTTAATAATAATTGTCCATTTTTGCTATATTTCAAAATTATAAAATATGGGTTGGAACCAGTAATCAATATATCTCCATTATCTGTAACTACTAAATTACTTAATACATTAACTCCATTTTGTGAATCACACCACAATATGTTTTTACCATTTTTATCATATTTTATTATAAATCCACCAACCAAAGTTTTTGTTGTACCATCATAAAGTGTTACATCAAACTTATCTTTTGCTTCACCAACTACAATATATCCATCATCAACTTCTTCTACGTCATTGATATATGAACAATCTGTATTGAATTTTTCAGTTTCATCAGTAGTAAACTCTGCTCTTTTTTGTTTGCTTTTACCAATTCCAAAATAATGTATTTTGTCATTACCTTCTGGTAAAATATATCCTTCGGCAGTTTCAATTTCTTCTATATAATAATAACCTGCTGGTAAATTAATAGTTGCTTCACCTAAATCATTTGTTTTAATAATATGATATTTAATATTATTTATTGTTTCCTCATCACCAATTACATTACCATTACCATCTTTTGCTTCCTCAACATTTTTTCGAGTTCCATCATCATTATAATTAATTTTGTAAATAGCAAACTTTGTATTTGCTATTGGATTATTTGTTTCTGAATCGACCTTTTTTACTTTAAAAGTAGGAATATTTTCAAGTGTTAATGTAATTTTATTATTATCAGAAACTATATCTTTTCCATTATCTGCATCAGAAATTAAATTTTCACCCTCTAAGATAGTTGCATTTAATTTGTTATCAGATCTATTAACTTGTATTTTTAGTATATCAGATGTTAATATATATCCATCAGCTGCAACTTTTTCTTGAATTATATATGTTCCATCAACATTTTTTTCTGAAATATGTTCATATAATCCATTTATAGTAACTTTACCTTCTTCATTAGTTGTCACCTCTTCATTTAAGTTTGGACCTTTTACTACAAAAGTTACTCCAGATAATTTTTTATTTTTATTACCTCTTTCAACTTTAACTATACTTAAATTATATGTTGGAATTTTCGTATCTGTAGCATTTATATTTAATACAACCTCTGTTTTATTATCAGTTATTGTTCCAATGTTTGATTTTAAATTTCCCTGTACATCCTTAGTTACACTAACTTCAAATGGTTCATTAATGTAATAATCTTTAGCTGAAACTTCTGTAACAATATATTTTTCACCAAGATCTAATTTAGAAAATTCAATATTACCATTTTCATCTGTTAATGCAGATGTATCTACATTTTTACCTTTTATTTGATATTTAACTCCAACTAAATTTGCATTAGAATTGCTATCTTTCTTATTTAAAACAATTTTATATCTTATTTCATCTTCTAGTTGTATACTTACTTTTTCATCAGACTGATTTATTGTATAAGTTTTATATCCTGCACCATTTTCAAGAATTTTTACTGATAATTCACCATTTTCGGCACTTTGACTTACAACAAATTTTAAATTTCCTTGTGCCAAAGCAAAATTATCACTTGCAGAAATTTCTTCAATAATATAAGTTTTATCTAAAGTTAAATTACTAATATCAATTGAACCATCACTATTTGTTGTTTTATTAAGCTCTTCATCGCCAATTTCAGATTTAATAATATATGATGCACCAGCAACTTTTGTACTTGTTCCTAGTCTAAATTTTGTTAAATTTAACTTAAACTTAATTTTGTCTTGAACATTTATGTTTACAGTATTTGCATTAATACTGCTCGAATTATATCCAGCTCCATCTGATAAAGCACTAAGTTCAAGTTTTCCATTTTGGCTATTTTCAACAACTTTAAATTCAAATACACCAGTACTTAATTCATAATCAGCTGTACATTTTAGCTCTGATAATTTGTATGTTTTTTCAACGTCCAAATTTTCAAAATTAATTTGTCCATTTGCATCTGTTAATTCAATACGTGACTCATAATTTACATCATTTTTATTACCATACTCCAATAAATATAACGCATTTTGAACTGCTTTAGATGTTCCAAGTTTATTTTTTGTTAATGTTAAATTATATTTTCTAGTTACCTTTATACCTAACTTATTAGGCTCTGTATAATCTGCCAACTTTCCATCTGGTGTATCTAAATTGAAATAAACAGCATATGCAGAATATGTAGTTTTTTCGTATGCAATTCCCTCTGGTACAAAAATTTCGTATTTAAAACTAATAACATCACCTTTATCCATTACGAAATTTCCCAAATCTATTAAATATGTTTTAACACTAGACCAATCTTTTACATCACTTTCCAAAGTCCATCCATTTGATGAATCTTGTAAATTATTATTAGTTACTTCGTTTGTAGAATAATATATTTTTATATTATTTTTTAACTCATTTATTTTTTCATCAGAAAATTCAGTTGAATTATTTTCAGCTAAATCAAGTACAATTTTACTATTTAAATTTGCTGTATATTCAGACCCTAAATTTCCATTAGTTATTACATATTTGTTTCCCTCAAAAGGTATTTTACCTAAAATTTTAGTTGAACTTATTGTATTTGAATAATTATTTATTGTATTAATAATTACAGTAGCAGTTCTTTGTTCTTTTGCAATTTCAGCAACATTAGGTGCTGTTGTCACATCTCCATATTCATTATAATCCGTTAAAGACTGGTAAGTTATTAATCCTGTTGGGGCTACAAATTGAATTTCATCAGAGCTTATTCCTACAAGCTCTTCCACATTTCCATTATTATTAGCATCATAAATATCTTTAGTTTCATTTTCATAATTAGTATAATACTCATTATATGCATATAAATTCAATTCTTTAGTAACTGTAGCAAGTTTAGAGTTTGGAGTTATATTACAGTCAACATACACTTCATATACATCTGGTACATCATTTTCAGTAATAATTTTTATAAAATATTTACCATCTTTTTCAAATAAATTATAACCTTTAATTACAACTTTGCTATTATTTGATTTAACAGAGTTTATAGTCATTAAGGTAATTCCTGTTGGCATTTCAATTAAAAATTCTCCATTTTTCCATTTTGACTCATTATAATTTTCTGAAATTGTTTGTATTCTTATTATTTCATTTTCAGTAGTTTCAACTGTAGAGATTTTATCTCTTGAAATTGTTGCTCTAGCTCTTGAAATTTCATCTTCATAATATGCAACTTCAGTTCTAGTTTCGGCATCCAATTTTACAGAATTTTCGTCATATGGAACACCAGTTAAATTTGTATAAATTAAATTTAAACTTTCAAATTCCTGTTTAGAATATTTTTGTGCCAATTTTTCATTATCAAATTGTTTTACATTATGTATAATTAATGTACTATTTTGATTGCTCTCACTTATTTCTGCCCTAATATTTTTTACAGATTTTTCATAATAAAAAGGTGCATCCTTTGTATATTTATCCCAATCGCTGGCAGTAAATGAATGCAATAAAGCTTCATTACCAGATTTATCTGCATCATAAATATTAATATATCCATCAGAATTTAACATTGATTTTGCACCATCTATATAAATTCCAACATTTGTTGTATAATCCTCAAGTGAATTATTAGAATTTAGCTCATCAGCCTTTGTAGCATACATTTCTGTTTTTTTAATTACACCAGATGTTCCTCTTTTAAAAATCCATCTAACATCATAAGTATCATTTTGGTTAGGACTTATATTATTATAAACTTTCATTGTTTCCTTTTTTGAAACAACATATCTATCATAGGGATAAGTTACATATTCACCAACTTCAGTATCAAATTCATACACCTCACCAATTGGATTTTCATATGTAATTGCAAAACTTTTTTCAGCTACATTAGATTTTGCAATATTATTTGCAATTTCATTTTTAAATTCCTCTCCTGGATTATTAAATCCTGTATAATAACTTTGCACAGGAACAGTAATTACAATGCTTTCCTTAGCAGAATTATTATATATTTCACCTGGATAAGTCATTTTAATTTCGTACTCGTTTGAACTTGGTAAAGCTTTAGTTATATTACCGTTTTCATCAACAACTGCTTTTCTTGTAATTACAAGTTTTCCTGAATTTATATCATAGTTTGTAGACACATTTTCATTAGTTACAATTGCGTTAGAAGCTGAAATTCCCTTAATTTTAGGAATATTAACTGTAACAATATTTGAGTTTAATAATAATCTATTATAAGAATCTTCCTCAGTTTTTACTGTAAATTTTAAATCAATATTTCCGTTTTCATTAGTTACAATTTTGTCATTTGAATATTTAATAACATCCTTTGTAACAATACTTGAAGATAAACTACCATACCAATCAACAGTTAAATTACATTTTTTGCTTATTGGAATTTCCACATCGCTTCCATTAGAATCTTGATATACATATGTACCAGTAAAAATAACAGAATTATCACTTTTAGAATAATCATTTATATTTTCAATTCTAGGTTTTATTTTAGATTCTATTAATTTTTGAGTTCCATTATTAACTTTATCGACAAAATTTATTTGTTTAGTATCATAATCTATATAATTTTCTGCAATAACATCATCTGCAGCAATTGCAGTATCAAGCCTAAAGTTTTTTCCATCAATTGAAATTTTTCCATTTTTTAAATAGCCTTTAGATAACACACTTAATCTAAAATAAACCGTAGCCGAACTATCAATATTTTTGCAAACACCATTTACTTTTTCAGCCTTACCATCACCATTTAAATCTCTCGTAAAAAAAGAGCTAAATTCAACAAACTCGCAATTATCTATTTTAGCATCATCATCTGTTATCTCTGTATATGTCATTGACTTTAAAGTTTCAGAATCCAAATTTGCTACTTTTTTATTTGTATTTTTAGCACATAAAATATAAACTGCTATTAATAAAATTATTGTTAATATAGTCCAAACAAAACCTTTCTTATGTGTCATTTTTATACCTCCATATGCTTTTAATATTAACCCTATTTTTATACTTTATATTAATAAAGTCAAACTACGTAATAACAGCTATTTTCACGTATTTTATTACGGAAATTTATAAATTGAATATTTAATTACATTTTTTTCATTTTTATTACATTTTTATTACAATTTTTGTCTAAAAAAACTCAATGCCAACTTTTCCACTAATAACACTTGTTTCCGTCATTTAAGCATAATAAAAGCAGAAATATTTTCGATTAATTTCTAAATATTTCTGCTTAAGCTCTTAAAATATTTGCATATTCCTTACGGCTTCTTTATTTTTTGCTTTTACGAGTATCTTTAACTACGCTTACACCTAATATAAGTATTACCAAAACTGCTAATCCAATTATAGCATATTCAAGCTCTTTAGCTCCTGTCTTAATAGTTAACATTACTGGTGCATCATCAATATCATCTTCACCTTCAACATTGTTATCTGGCGTAGAATCTATATCTGGAGTTCCATACTTATTATAGTCTTTGCTTATTTCGGCAATATTTATTTTAACACCCATATTAGTTTCTGAATTTATCCAAGTTAACACTACAGTAACGTCTGCACTTTCACCAGGTTGTAATAATTTATCTTTTAATTGATCAGTAACTATAATTCCATCTTCTAGCTCTGTCCAATTAGCATTATCTGCTTTATCAAATTTTAAACCTTGTGGTATTCTATCCTTTATTTCCTTAGCATATCCAGCAATTTCCCCTTCATTAGTAATACGAATTTGATATTCAAATTTAACTACTACTGAATTTAGTTTGCTCTTCTTTAAATCAACCTTTACTACTTCCTCTGGATCATCCTCTGCGTGGTGACCAGTTTCTGTTACACTTGTTTTTCCATTTTCAATTACAATAGCTTTAGTTACCCATTTACGTAGTGCTAAATCAAAGTATAACACTTTAACTTTTTCAATATCCTCATCATCTTCACCTTTCCAAACATTTGGTGTAGAATCTCTGTCTTGTCTATGAATACCATTACCATCTGTTTGTTCACTTATTTGTGCATAGTTAATTAAAATTCTATCAGATGTTGTTGGTTCAACTACTTTGAAGGATATTTTAACATCTTTAAATTCAGGCTCATCCATAGTATTTTTATCATAAGCTTTAATTAAATTTTGTCTATCTACAGTTTCTTCATCTTTTGAAAGATAATTTGTAACAACACATTTAGCTTTAGAAACATCTGTTACCTCATTACCATTTTCATCAATAAGATGCCATTCATACAATTTATTAGTTTCATTATCAGGTACAAATTCTAATCCATCTGGGATATCATCTTTAATTTGAGTTGCATATCCATCTTTGCTACCCTCATTATAAACTCTAATTGTATATGTTACTATATCACTTGTACGAACTAAAACTGGATCTTTTGGATGTTTATATGTAGCAGTTGTTCCTGTTTCGTTTTTCAATGCAGTAGCATCTACTTCAGGAATTCTACTTGTAATTTCTTGTCCACTTACATTTGTAATAAATTTACGCAATGCCAAATCCATATATGTTACTTTAACATACTCAACATCCTCATCATCTTCACCTTTCCAAACATTTGGTGTAGAATCTCTATCCTTTACATTCTTTCCGTTTTTATCTGTATGTTTTGATATTTGTGCTTGATTTTCAATAACCTTTGGATAATCTTGTTTACATACTACTTTAAATTCTACTTGTACATATTTTGTATCTAATTTTTCTCCATCAAAGGCATTTAATAAGTTATCTTCACCATTTTCTTTTGATAAATAATCACTTACAATATATTTAGCCTTAGTTACATCATCTGTTACTTCATCATTTTCATCTACTAATGTCCATCCAAATTTTTTGTTTATTTCACTATCTTTTACGAACTCTAAACCTTCAGGTATATCATCCTTAATTACTGAAGCATATCCAGACACAGTTCCTTCATTATATACAGATATTGTATATCTAACTATATCATCAACAGAAACTTCAACAGGATCTTTTGGATGTGTATATGTTGCAGTTGTGCTAGAACCATCCTTCAACGAACTAACATTTACTATTGGCTCTCTTTCATATTTCACATCATCAGCATTTGTATTTTTATCATTGTCATTTGTACTATCATTTTCATCTTCATCATTTGTATCTTTACTAATATCATTATTCTTTAGCATTTCTTCACCATTTACAGCTGTAATATATTTTCTTAAGGCTAAGTCAAATTCTTCAACAATTACCTTTTCAAAATCATCATCATCTTCTTGTCCTGGTACATAAGATTTAGATAACTCATCCTCTTTATACTTAGACATTAAATCCGCTGTTTTTGGTAATTCAACATTATTTGTTGTAGAATCTCTATCAACAGTTGCACTTGTTCTGTTTTCTGCTTTACTCAAGCTAATTTCTGCTATATTTGTTAATATAGTTTTAACTTTAGCAGTATCAGAAACTACACACTTAATTTGAACCTCTCTACTATCTAATACTCCAGTTACATTATTTTTAGCTTTCAATAAATTATCTTTATTGTTATCTTGTCCATATTTCTTTGATAAATATGTTGTTTTAACAGTTCTATTAGTTAGATCACTATTATCTAAATACCAACCCATATTTTTGTTAAAATCATCATTTACAAAATTTAATCCAGCAGGTAAATGATCTGTAATCTCCTCAGCATATCCATCAATTTCCCCTTCATTATAAACTCTTAAAGTATAAATAATTTCTTGACCTTTGTATACACCAATAGGTGTTTTATTATGATTATATGTAGCAGTTGTGCTCTTATTAGCATTTAAGTCATCTGTTACAACATTTGGAATTCTATCCTTTGTTTCATCCTCTGTAATTTCAGATTCATCACTATCTGGATATGAAACAGAGGTAATAGATTTTCTTAAGGCTAAATCAAAGTACTCATTTTTAGCTGTTACTTCAATTTTATTTTCATCATAATTTAAAGTAACTAATCCGTGATTTCCATCATCAACTAACTCAACTAATTGAACTACATATTTTTCATTATCATATTCTCCCATTGTATTTGTTGTAACTTTTAGTTTTATTGGAGAATCTAATAACATATATCCATTTGGAGCTTTAACCTCAGTTAATATAATTGTATATTCTTCAAGTCTAGCTCTACCATCCTCTTCAATTCTAATATCTTTAATTTCTAATTTACCATTATTTACAGTTACATTATTTGCAGGTAAAATTTGTTCCATAGAATCTACATCATTTGTAGATTTATATAATTTATGCTCTTTACCATCTTTTTCAACACTTATATTAAATACTGCTCCATCTAAAGATTTTCCAGTATAGCTATCAATTTTGTTTAAAATTAAATCATATTTACCTTTAACTCTTTCATTTAAAACATCAGTTTCAATTCCAGTTTTAAAGTTTAATCCACTAACATATGTTGCTCCAGATGTAGTTTCAGCACTTTTAATTACATATTTTCCATTTTCAACAGCAATTGTAACTTTAATTACAATATCATCTTTATGAGGCTTATATATCCATCCAAAAATACCATCTGTTGACTCTTCGTGTAATACAAAATTATAAGTACCAGCTTTTTCAATTAGTATGTTATCTAACGAAATAACACCATCAGTTCCATTTACATTTTTAGTAACAAGATTATTTGTATCAATAACATTTAATGTATTTACATCTTTAATATCAACTTTTTTATTATTAGCAGTATCAAGAACACCTAACTTAAATTTAACACCATTCATAGCTTTATTAGTGTCTTTATCCTTTTTAACTAGTGAAAAACTAATTTTTTGAGGATTTTTAACTTTAATATCTAATTGATAAATATTATTATTTGTTGATATTGATATATTTACACAATCAGAAATAATATTTGATTTTGAAATTTCCTTTGCTCCAGAAGAACCAGAAACATCATATACATAATATACATTTCCATTATATTGTCCATATTTATCAACAATTTCAATACTTCCATTAGAATTTACTTTTACGAATACTCGTATCTCCTTATCCTTTAATATATTTATATAATCATCACTTGGAGTAGAATTTTCTTTAATTCTGTATTCATAAATACCAGCTTTAATATTATTTTCTGTAAATTCAATATTTCCATTAGCATCTGTATTTCCTGTATGCTCTTTACCATATATATAACTCATAATTGTAAAGTTAGCATTTTTCAAATTAATTTCATCACTACCATATACCTTTTTATTTAAAACAACTTTATAGTTTACAGGGTTAACAACTTTTACGTTAATTACATTAATATTATCAGATTGTTTAGTAACACCTACATTAAATAAACCATAATATACTCCACCTTTTGTAGTAATAATTTCATCTGAATCCTTAGGATTATTAATATTTCCTTTGCATAATTCAAAATAACCGTCTTTTTTTAAAAGTACTATCTGTTATAGTAACAGTACCATCACCAGCTACTTTAACATAAACTTTTAAGTAATTATCTTTTAATACATTAGAATATTGAGCACCTGGTGTAGAATTTTCAGCAAAATAGTAAATATAATTTCCAGCTAACATATTATTTTCTTCAATTTCAGTATTATCTGTAACATTTCCCTTAAATACTTGTGTGCTATCTGCTTCAGAAACTAATTTTCTCTTTACAGTAAAGTTTGCACCATCAAGTTTATTGTTAGAAGAATCTGTTTTGGTAATATCAACTAAATACTTAACAGGGTTTGTTACATCAACCTGTAGCCAATTAATAACATGTGACATTGGGTTTGGAACACTTACTTTAACATATTGGCTATTTTCAATTTTCTTACCATTTCTTTGGTTTATATCACCTTCATATAACTCATAATATCCATCTGTATCTTGGAATTTACTATTTGTAATATATACTTTACCTAATCCATTAACTCTAATATAAACTTTTACATATTTACCTTCTAATACGTTTATATATTGGCTTCCTGGCTGACTATTTTCTGTTATATAGTAAATGTAATTTCCAGATCTTAAAGGTGATTCTGTAACACTTATAGGCTCTTCATTATCTAACACCTTAGTAATCTTTCCATTAGATTGTTGTTCTCTATATGCAGTAAATTTACTACCTTTAACTTGAGAATTTCCAGCATTATTTTTTATAACTCTTAACTCATATTGAGTAGGATTTTCAATAGTCATTTTAATAGTACTAATTCCATTTGAATCTTTTACTACATTCAAACTTTGAACATAAGTATATAATTCATTATCACGACTAATCAACTTAGCATTTGCAATATCTGTATAAGAACCCTCATATATTTCAAAATATCCAGAGTTAACCTTTGATTCACCATCAATAATTTGTACTGTTCCATCTCCATTAACTTTTACATATACTTTTATAAAATTATTTTTAAATACATTTACATATGTATATGGACTCATAGATTGTGCCTCAGAAATATAATATACATACTCTCCTGCTACCATATTATCTTCAACAACCTCTACAGCATCTTTATTTACAACACCTGAATGGAAAATACATTCATCGTTTCTGTATATTGTAAATAAAGCTCCAGAAGCATCACCATTTGCAGTATCAACTTTTGTTAAATCAATATTAAACTTAACAGGATTTTGAACTGTAACAACAATTTGTTGATCTTGTTCATTAACTTGTACAGACACATATTTAATTACATTTTGTCCGTCCTTTAATACTGTTACATCAGCATTATCAGAATTATATACATAAAATCTGTTTGCAGAAGAACTACTAAATGCTGTTCCTGCATCATCTTCTACTAATTCAATATGTCCATCATTATGAATTTTTACGAAAAGTACAATTTTATAACCATCCAAAATGTTTGAATATTTTTTATCAGCAGAATTTATTTCAGTAATTTCATATTTATAAACACCAGGTGTAACAATTTTTTCATTAGATTCAATAATTCCACCATTAGAGGTAACCTTTGTAATTGTAGTATTATTAATGCTATTATTAATACTAAACTTAGCACCATTTAAAGTTATTCCATCAGTCGTTTCTTTTACTAATTTTAATCCAACTTTTACAGGATTTTTAACTTTAACTTTAACCTTATTCACCTTAGATGTTTTATCAATACTTACACTAATATATTTATTATAAAAACTTAGCTTTTCGGCATCTGTAATTTTTGTTCCATTTGCTTGATATACAGTAAATTTTTCACTGGCATTTTTAAATGTAACATCACCACCAGCACTTACATTAACATTAACTTCAATATAATTATCATCTAAAATATTAACATAATTTTTATTAGCAGTATTAAGCTCTTCAATTTTAAATTTATAATCCCCAGCTTTTAAGCCAGATTCAGAAAGAATAATATTTCCATCTTTTCCACTAGTTTTTTGTTGATGAACACCAGATGCTGAACTTGTAATTTTAAATTCAGCTCCAGATAAAACACTACCTTCTGTTCCATCAGAACTATCAGCTTGTTTTTTAATTAATTCAAAATTAAAGCTTGTAGGATTTTCAATATCAACCTCAATATTTTGAATTCCATTTGCATCTGTCTTAACTTCAGGAATTGAAACTCCAAAATCCGCAATTGGTAATTGTTCCATTTTATTTGTTTTAGCATTAAACTTAAATACACAAGCCATTTTAACACTAACTTCACCAGTATTTGAAACATTTACAATCATCCAAATAGGGCTATTTCCTAATTTATTTACATATGGTGTTTCGCCATTATTAGCACCAGCTGTATATATTTCAGAAATATAATAAATTAAATCTTTTCCTTCTTCTGCACCCTCTTCAATACATTCAAAATGTGATTTACCATCAGTATAATGAATTCCAGAAATAGGGCTGTTTATTTTAATTTGGCTACCATAAAGAAGGTTTCCAGCAGAATCTTTTTTAACAACTCGTAATTTATACTGAACAGGGTTTTTAATAGTAATATTTATAACATATTCATCTGAATCATCTTTACTAACTTCACAGCTATAATAATCTTCACTTAAACCTTCCTGTTTACCATTATTTATTACAAATTTTGCCCCTAAAAATAACTGCATTTTTTCATCTAAAACAAAACGTAAATAAAAAGTTTTATCTTTTAACACATTAACGTGACCTAAAGCTGTACTACTTTCTGTAACTTCAAAACCAAATGTATTAGGATTATTATTTTCAGAAAGCGAAATTTCTTCTTCCATATAATCAGATTCTGAAGCACCTCCACTAATGCTTACTGTTTTACCAGTTTGGGAGCTCTTTAATGTTAAGTTTGCACCAGTTAAAGGCTTTCCATCTTGGCCAACTTTATTTAATTTAACTTTAACTTTTATTGGATCCTTAATAGTTACAATTAAAGTCCAAATGCCATCTACCTTTTGTGTAGAAACATCTACATATTTTTTATACTCTGAATTTGCATTTCCATCAATATTCCAATTTTTAACTACTAAAGACTGATTATCCCATTTTGTTATTACATTAACAACTTTATCTTTTAAAATATTAGTATATGGCGAACTTGCAGCTGTTTCTTTAATTTCCCAAGTATGTTCTTCACCATCTTTCATATATACAGCCCCACCGGAACTTTTTGTAGCTTCATAATACATACTTATAGATTTAGCTCTAGAATCTGTTTTATTTACAGCTGTAATAGATGCTTTAACATCATTGCCATTTAAATCTTTTTTATTTAATCTAACAACATAACCAATTGGGTTCTTTAGTTTTACAGTAATAAACTGAGTATTTGCAACAACTATACCATTAGACATATTTGATAATTCAAACTCAATCATATTATTATTCAAAATTTCGTCTAATGAATATTTTGTAGTTCCAGCAGCTTCAATTTCATAATATGAATTTCCATTTGACTGATCAAGGTTAGTAGAATTAATTTCTTTAATAGTAGCATTAGCATCAGTTTTTAAATGTAATTTAATATTATAACCTTGTAAAATATTAACATATCCCAATTTAGTACCTAATTCACGAATAGTGTATGTATATTCTGAATTTGCAAGTAATTGTGTATGACCTTCACTATAAGAACCTTCTGGAATATAGTCTGAAAATAGTGTTTTATTAGCTTTTGATCCCTCTTGTTTAGAAACTTTTATTTTTACACCATTTACTATATTTCCATCTTCATCAGTTTTAACACCCTTAATCGTTTTACCAGTATTGTCTTGTTTTACTACTCTAAAAAATGCTGTTTTTGATTGGTTTGGAACAGTTATTACTATTCTTCCAGCAACCATATCAACACTCAATCCCTCTAATGAATTTGTACCACCAGCACCAGTTGCTTCTGCTTTAATGCTTAATTTATCACTTGTAATTTCTGAAGGTGAAGATATTCCTGTTGTATCAACAGTAAGAGTTATTCTTGTATTTTGTAGTTTAGTAACACCATTTGGTACAGAAGTTTCTTCAAACATATAATATTGTACAGTTTTTAATATAGGAATACTTTCAATTGAAAAAGCACCTGAACTATTAGTAGTAAAATTACCCATATCTGTTAATTGTCCATTATCACCTGTTCCGGTAACACCAAATGTAACACCTTCAATTCCCTCACTTGAACTATTATTTACTTTTAATAATTCAATTCCTAATTTTTCTTTTGGATTTGCAATATATATTTTTATTTCATTATTTACTACACTTAATCTAACATAATTTTTAAGCCAATTTTCTTGTGCTTTGCTTGAGCAGCCTAAAATTTCAAAATAAGTTGCACCCTCAGCAATTGTTCCATCATCATTCAAATTAACATATAATTTTATGGTTTTATCTTTAAATAAATTCTGAAAACCTGATGTTGCACTAATTTCTTGAATTGTATATTGATATTCTGTCAATTTAGCATCATTATTTACAATAGTATATAAATCAGTGCTTTTATTTTCAATAATAGTTTGTTGTGCAGGTGAAATTTCTTTTATTGTAAAATTAGCCGAAATACCTTCTAATGAGCTAAAATCTTCCGGAATATCATTTGTTGTAATTTGTTTTTTCAATAATTGTAAAGTATAAGTTTTATCATTAGCCCAGTTAATTTTATATTTGTTATTTCCCAAACTATCTAGCGAAATTCTATCAGCATAATTTACATTACTTGAATATTCAACATATGAACTACCACCTTTTGGTTTAATTGCAACAATTGATGCCTCAGTAGTTTTATCATCTTTTACAAATATTTTTATAATAGCTTTTTCTATTTTAGTATTATGATATTGTAAACCAGCAGATTCAGTAATTTCATACAAATATGTAGTATTAACATTAGCTTTGCTCAAAGACTCAATTTCTGAATCATTACTTGAAGATGTAACAAATCCAGATAAATTAGTTCCATTGTTTAAAGCATTAACAATATTATTTAAACTTGATATATTTCCCGATACACTTGCCCTTTTTGCATTAAATTGAACAGCAGCCAATTTATTGTTTTTATTTCCATATGAATGTTTATTAAGTACAAGATCTGTAGAAGTTGTATCTAAAGTGTTTGGTAAAGTAATTTCAACAGAATGATTTCCATTTTCATTTTTACAATTAACAATACTTGTTTTACTAACATTTTTTAAGTAATCGTTTATAATTTTGTCTTTATCTGTAATTGCATTAGACCAAACTAAACTACCATCTTGAACAATATTTCCACTACCATCTGATAACACTCTAATTTTAATTTTTAAATATCCTTGAGTACCATCACTAGCTTTTTGGAATAAATTTTTATATCCAGTTGCAGTAGAATTTTCATAAATTCTAAATGTAAATATTTCACCAGATTTAACTTCACTTGTTGTTAAAGTACTACTATTTGGTTCAACATTACTTAAACTAGCCTCTGAATGTAAACTATTTTGCTCTCTAACAATTGTAAATTTACTACCATTTAAAGCATTTCCACCACTAGTTACCTTTTTAACATTTAAGCTAAAATTAGTTAATTTTTGGTTTGGAATTGTAATTGTAATTAATCCATCATCAGTTGTAGATTTTTCAATAGTAGCACCTTTAGCAATATCAGCTTGTATTGCATCATCAGTTTTACCAGATATCTTAGAAACTGAAATTGAAGGATCAGAAAGTGCATATGTAGAAAGATTACTTCCAGTTTTCTTTATATTAACAAACCATTCATAATTTTCAATTTTAACATAAACATTTTCATTATTACTATAAACTTCTTGAATTACATATCTATCAGTTGTATTATTCTCTAACTTAAAGTTTTCACCAATAGTTGCAATACCTCCATTAGCAGTAGTAATATTACTTGTAATTAATGTTCTAGTTTCATCAGAATTTACCTTATAAACATTAAATTTTCTACCATCAATAGCATCTTTACTATCAGAGTCAACCTTTTTAATTTTTAATTTATATGTTTTAGGTGTAACCATTGTATTGTCAACATATAGCTTAATAGTTTGATTAACTGAATTACTTACAATTTCTAGTTTTAAAGTAACAGTTGTATTATTTGTTAACTCAACACCAGGAATATTAATATTAGTTGTACCAGACTCGCTTATATCACTTCCATATTTTTGAGTTTTACCATCTTCCCAAACATTAATATGTGCAACTCTGTATTTAGTTGAAGAGCTATTATTACCTTTTGTAATTTCCAATTTAATTTTATTTTTTAATCCAACAATATCTGGATTATTAGTATTTTCTTGTATTGTAACTTCATCTTTTGTAGAAACATTACCTTTATTTATTTCTTTATAATAGCTTCTTGTATCTCCACTATTATTTGTGCTAGCTGTTGAAGAAAAAGCACCAGAAAGTATAAAGTTTATTCCAGCTGTAGGAGTACCATCAACTTCTTTATGAATATTTAAAGAATATCCACCCTTTAAAGAAACATTTTCAAATTTAACACTTATAATACCATCAGAACTTACACTTACTCTTACATTAGCAGTGCTAACACCATCTTCAAGTAATACACCAGTTATTAATTTTTCAGTATCCTTATCTTTAGTAAAATCCAATACAACTTTTTTATCAGCTCCGTCATAACTTGTAGCTGTAATTGTATTTAATTCATATGTTGTAACACCCTTAGTTACTTTAGCTGTTTTTGTAACATCTAATCTAATTGCATTTTTAAGTTTCATATAATTTTGTGGTGCTTGAGTTTCTTTAATAACATATGAATCTGTAACACTTACAGTATCATTTGATATTGATTTTTCATATGTACTAGTATAACCCTTATCCGTATTAGAAGTTTTTACAGCTCCATCATTTTCAAACAAATTATTTGTTTTATTTAATTCATTTAAACTAAATTTTGCACCAGTTAAAGCATTACCATTTACATCAATTTTTTGAGCTTTTAATTTATAAGATCCTGTAGGATAATCTTTCCAAACTACGCTAATAACATTTTCATTTGCAACCGAAATATTTACAGTAGCATTATTGCTTTGGTCTATTTTTTTGCCATCTTTATCTATATAAATACTTCCATTACCATTTTGTAAAGTAAGTGTTTCATTAGCAATAACAGTTTTATTATCACCCATTCTAGTAATCACTTTAATTTTATCAATTACATACTCAAAATTTCCAGAAGAATTAGTTTTTTTAGTTTTATAAACCTGTAATAAAACTTTTAAGTTTGATTTTTCATAACCAGCAGGAGCCGATTTTTCTTCAAAAGTATATGCATCAACTTTAGTAATATCTGTTATTTTTACAACATTAGAATTTGAATAGTAAATATCTTGAGTAACACCTTTTTCTAATTTAACAGAATTTTTACTATTACTTGTATAACCAATTGCATCGGCTTTATCATCAGATTTATCATTATCTTCAACACCATTTAAATATTGGTTAACCGCAAACTCTGCACTGCCTAAATTTGTTGTTGAATTTGAATTATCATTTATATCTCTTTTTACAATGTTCATTTTATAACTACCATCAATTGGTTGGTTTGTAAAAAATACCATAATTGAAGTTGAATTATAAGCAAACATATATTTTAAAGATTTATTTTTATAATAAACATAATTTCCATTATTTGTTTTTTGTATATCAGTTACATTTTCGTCAAGTTCATTTCCATTTGCAGACATAAATTTTACTTTATCTATATAATACTTATTTGTACCATTGCTTTCACTTTTAACAGTTTTATAAACTTTTAAATACATAGTATTATTATTTTTATTATAACCATCAGGAGCATTAGTTTCTGTTAAAGCATATATATCAATTAAATTTACATCATTTTTAGTTATTTTTACATTATCATAAATTGTAGTCCAAGCATCTTTTTGAGTTTTAACATTTTTTTCGCTCTTTGTTAAACCATTTAAAGCTGTTTCAATATTATTATTAGATTGTTTTAATTTATTATTAAAATCTGTATTATCTTGGTTTAAATATTGTCTTACACTAAAATCTGCTGCTAAAGTATTAGATTTATCATTTATATCCTTTTCCCAATCATTAGCACTAGATCTTTTTAATATTTGTAAATTATAATTTCCTTCAATTTGATTATTCGCATAAGTAACAAAAATTGAAGAAGAATCAAATGCTACTTTATAATTGCCACTTTTATTTACGTAATATGTAAATCCTCCATTTTCATTTTTTGTAACAACATTAGGAGTTCTTTCATCAATTACTTGACCATTTGCCGAATTAATAAATTTAACACTATCAATACAATATTTATCACCATTACTATTTACCTTTTTGGTAACTTTTAAATACATAACATTAGCATTTTTATTATAACCAGAAGGAGCAGACTCCTCATTTATAGCATAAATATCTATTTTATTAGCACTATTTTTATTAATTTCTATATCACTATTATATATAGACACCCAATTATTTTCTTGACTTATAGGATATTTATCTTCTTTTTTATTTCCCACAGCAGACATTGTACTTAAAAATGATTCTACATCTGAAGATTGACCTTGCCTAAATGCATTATTATATGTTTGTTCATCAATATTTATGTATTGTCTGACCTTAAACTTCGCATCTGCCAAATTTAAAGTTGAATTATTTGTAGATTCACTCCAATTTGTATTAGCATCTCTTTTAGCAATTTTCATATTATAGCTTCCCAAAATAGGAGCATTTTTTACTTCAATTGCAAATGCTGTAGAGCTAACTTCAATTTTTAAATCATTTGTATTTTTAACAGTAAGCTCTGCACTATTTCCAGCATAAATATCTACGTTTTTACCATTAATAACTGCTCTTACATAATCAACTTGTAACTTAGTACCATCAATTTTTTTGTAAACATATAAAGTTACACCAGATAAATCTAATTTTTGATATCCATCTTCCACTTCAACTTCCGAAATAGTATATGTATCTGGTTTTCCAACTCCTATGCCATCTTTATCAATATCAATAACATCTTTACCATTAAAAGTTACAGTTTTTTGCTCTTCTGTATTTTTTATTTCTACAGTTGATTCTTTAGCTGTATTAGCACCATAAAGTTTTTGAGTTAATTTAAATTTAGCACCAACTTTTTGGTTAGCATTAGTTGTAGATTTTTTCTTAACATTAATGTGGTAACTACCAGAAACTACATAATTAAAAGATTTACTTCCATCTGATTTAGTTCTATCAATCATTAAAAATGGTTGATTTGATTCATTATTTGGAGTATTATCAATTGTAGTATAATATCTAGCTTTTGTTATATATTCATATCCACTTAAAACAATATTTGTATTATTATTTGGATTGTTTAATTTTACATAAATATTTCCAGCATAATTAGTATATTCAGATATTTTATTTTGACAATTTGCATCACTAAACATTTCTAAATTAACATTATTAGCTTTAGCTGTAATATGCATAAATCCATTATTTTTTACATTAAATGGACCAACTACTGCAACATTATTACTATAATTAATTTTTACAGAAGAATTATCAATATCAAACTTAGTTTTATTTAATGAATATTTACTATTAGCATTAGCTTTACTTACAAGCTTTCCATCTAATCTATCATTATTTACAGAATGATTATTGGTATACTTCCATAAAGCATATTGCTCTAACGTAAATATTTGATCATCATCTAATCCATTTACTGAAATTCCATAACTATTCAATTTATTTTTATAAAAATCCTTTTCGGTATTCTCAACACTTTTACCATATCTTATAATGTTATCCATTAACCAGTTAACACTACCTTTATCTGATGACCAGTTTTTATCTATCGTATCAACATAGCCCCATCCTCCAGTATTTCCATATCCATATAAAGCTGCACCTTTATTCATACACCATCCAAAAACGCTAGAATCAATTCCACCATTTATGGTATACAAATTAATTTTTTGTACGCTTTCTCCATATTTATTAATTGTATCATTTTTAACATAAGTTTTATCCTCATCTCTAGTCCAACTTTTATTTTCATCTTGTTTAACTAAAGAGCTCATAAAACTGCTAAATTTATTATTATTATGTGCCAATAAAAATATTGTTATGGCAAACACAATAACTATTGGAATAATAAACCATCTTTTCTTAACGTTCATGATAATCTCCCTTCAAAAGTTTTTTATCTTAACATCATTTTAATGATTTATAAATATAAGTCAAATTACAAATTTATTAAAAAAACTACACTTATTCTACGGATTTTATTTGTTTATGTATTTATTACATTTTTATTACATTTTCATACTTTTTTCGTAACAAAAACTAAATTATTCGACTAAAATTCTTTTTTCCTTAATTCCGTAGCCCAAATACTAATCAACCAATTTGTGTATTTACCAAAAAATTTTAATTAAATACAAAATTATATAAAAAAAGCAACAAAAAAAGCTTGATGTATTAAACACATTATTTAATACATCAAGCTTTAATATTAATAGATACTAATAACTTTCTTTTTTATAAAAACAATTCCTATTGATAATATTAACACTACACCACATATTAATGAAACTACGCTTATAATATATGTACCAGTTTTAACTGTAATCATTACTGGTGCATCATCTATATCGTCTTCTCCTGGAACCTTATTACCAGGTGTTGAATCAATATCCTTAGCTCCATAATCATTATGGTCTTTATTTATTTCAGCAGTATTAACCATTACGCCCATATTCTTTTCGCTATTAATCCACGTTAATATAATTTCAACTTCTGCACTTTCGTTAGGTTGTAATGTTGTATTAGCCAATTTATTTGTAACAATTTGGCCATTTTCTTCTTTCCAGTCAGGGTTATCTTCTGCAACAAATTTTAATCCAGCAGGTATATCATCTCTAATTTCTGTTGCCTCACCTGCAATTTCACCTTCATTTGTTACTCTAATTGAATATTTGAATTTTACAACAACATCATTTAACTTGCTCTTTTTTAAATCAACTTTAACAACAGACTCTGGATCATCATCTGCACTATGTCCAGTTTTAGTTGTAACTGTTTTACCATTTTCGGTTACAATCGCTTCAGTTACCCATTTACGAAGAGCTAAATCAAAACAACTATTTTTAAGTTTTAAACATATAGTATTATCATTAATATCCCAATAAACAAATCCATCACTAGAAAATTTACCTTGCTCAACTTTTTCGCCATTAACCTCTAAATATGTAGCATCTTTATTTAATTGATATCCATTTTCATCTTCTTTTCCAATAACATTTAAACTAATATTACCACTATATTTGCCATATCCATCAGGTGCTGCACTTTCAGTTATATTATATGTATCTGTTTGGTTATCCTCTGTTATTTTTTTACCAGTAACAACATCTAAAACACCATTTGTTGTTGCTAGTTCGGTATCATTTACCATAAATTTTGTTTCATTAGAAGAAACAGTATTTCCTTTAGAATCAATTTTAACAATTTTAATATTATAATTACCATTTTTTAAAGAATCAAATTTTTCTACAGTAATAGTTTGAACACCACCAATATCTTGCACATATGTTTTAAGTGTATCTGTGTTAATTTCGTTAATAGTTATATTACCATATTCATCAACATAAGGTTGTATTTCAATAGGCTCATTTTCGTTATTAAGTTCATAACCAGCAGGAGCCTCAACCTCTTTTACATAAATTTTACTTAAACCAGAATTCAAATCATTAACGTCATAAGAAATAAAATTAGAATAACCATTTGTAGCTGTTACTAAACTACCTTTTACAGTTTTCATATCACTTTCATAAACATCAAATTTAGCATTAGCTAAACCTTTTTGAGTTTTTGCACTTCTTTTTATAACACATAAATTATAATTTACGTTTTTTATATCTCTAATATATAAACCAATTCTAACCGAATCGTCATCAGATTTTAAAGTTGATAATATTACAAACCTATTATATTTAGAAGTAACATCTTTGCCATCTTTATAAATTTTAATATATGAATTAAACGATGTACCATTTTTTTGCACTGTTAGTTTAATTTTAATACCACTTAAAGAATTAATATAACCATCTGGAGCTTCATCTTCTGTAATAATAAAAGTTTTTGAAGTTGTAAAATCTTCTGTTTTTAAACTTCCCCAATTTTCTCCAGTTTTACCAGTTTTATATACAACACTTTCATTTTCAGATTTTATCGAAATTGTTGCCCCTGGAACCCTATTACTACTTCCATATTCAAGTTTTACTGCATCTAAAAAGTATTTACTACTTTGTGCAACATTGGCTGAAATATCATTTATAACACGCTCTTTATTTACAGTAATTAGCTCTTGACCTTCATCATCTTGAAACCAAAATTTACCAGTTGTAATAATATATTGCATAACTAAATCAACATTTACATTACAAGTAGATGGTAAATTAGAATTAAATTCTATATAAAATTTATTTTCTTCTCTTCTAACACTATAATCCTTATTTACTCTCCCATTTACTGTAACAAACCATTCAGATGGAAAATTATATTTTTCATTATAGTTATTTAATGTAAATGGACCAACAACATTTCCTTCAATTTTTGCGGCAGTATTATCAAAAGATAATGAATTTATATATGTTTTAACTTCATTTGCATTTACATTTAAAGATTCATAATTACCTTTAGTATCCGCAACCTTTTTTAAAGCATTATAAACGTCCATTGCTTGTGTATAATTTGTAGCTCCATATTTAATATTGGTGATACCACCTAAATTGCTAGCATTCTTAGTATAACTCCATAATAGGCATTGTGTAATTTCATAAAATAATTCATTTTTGTATGCATGTGAGTTTATGTAGTCAATTTGTGAATCAACGCTTCCATTTGTAACTTTTTTTAAGTTTTCAATCATTGCAGATTGAGTAGCTGAATCTACATTTTTGTCCACATATGCGTTATCTAATATCCACAATATTTTATTATAATTTGCAGAAATTACAGAATAATCACTTTTCCCTTTTTCATAATAAAGGTCATAACCTTCATATTTATGAGGTCCTACAAAGCTTTTTCCTTCACTAGCACAATATACATTTTCGGTAACAGTACTTCGATTATCTTTTGTGTATTGCCACATTTGCTTGTCTGAACCTACTGTCCTATAAAATGCGTTTGTTGTGTTTCTATCGTTAGTACCTATGCCCATAGGCTGAAAAGTTTCTGCATTTGAAGTTTTGTTAAATAATATTGATAGCAATATTATAAAAAACACTATAGATATTTTTGTAAATTTCTTGCTCATTCCTCAAATCCTCCCTCTTTTTATTTTAACTATATTTTAAATTATTTTTTTTGTAAGTCAAATTTATATTTTTAGCATTTTGGGAGGTTTTTGCTAGGGAAATACGTTTAATTGGCAATTATTACATTTTTATTACATTTTTATTGTATATACTATGATTTATTTTTCATCTGGATTTATCTTTGTTAATTCATTTAATTTTACTATTTATATTTTTTCATTTCTTATAAATTGTAATAATAAGTGTTTAAAGGATTTTAGTAAAATGGTTGACATTTTATGTAAAATGCATTATGATATATAAGTGTATTAAAGTTTTATGCAAATAACCCGTATGTATACTGGTGAGCACATTGAAAATCAGATTAAAAATTATATGCATCTTGAACCAAGTTCCAATGATGTATTTTAAATAGATTGACCCCTAATTACTTAATTCTATCCGATGTAATCGGATTTTATATAAAAACATTATAAAGGAGGAATACTATGCGGAAAACTACCAAATTGAATATTTTCAAAACAATTCTGCTTATTGCAGTATTGGTTTTTGGTATTTTTGTTGTCCACTATGTATGGACTACAACGCCAAATTCCAAATTGGAAATAGCCGCACTTTTAGAGCTTAATGATGTAAATTTAAAAACCATCGACAAAGATATGACATGCACTGTGAATACTGATGGAGAAATCCGTATCATCTATAAGGGACAGATTGTATACCAAACATATGTTTCTGATGATGAGGTGAATGTTTTCTATGGAAGCACGGACGTTATGACTGATGATGTCCCCGGCAAGGGGATGACATACGAAATAACGAGGCCTGAAAATGAAGATGATATGCAAATAAAGGAATACGTAGAACATATCACCAACATTTTTGACCGAATCGTTTCCATCTTTGGAACCATAATTTCAGTAATAATCACGGAATTTTTCATTTATTTTGGCTGCAAAGAAATAGAACTAGATCAACAACTTGATAAGGAATAAAGAATGGAGGTGCATAATCTGGTTGACTAAAAGCACGAGTGATTTTCGCTCGTGCTTTTTAGTTTTTGTAAAATTTATAAAAAACCAAGGAGTACCTTGGTTTTTTCTATTTTATTTTCTCATCGTGCATCTTCGTCATTGCCTAATTCTTTATATTCCCTTTCTTTTACTATGTAAATTCCTACAGCATTTTTAGATTGATTGTTAACTGGTTGCCCATCTTCGTTCTTCCAAGGAGCTTTAGGACCAATTACTGCATTTTTCCTTCTGCTTTTAATCTTTCAACTAATTTTTGTGCTTCTTCTAATTAAGAACAATTTGAATGGGCTTTAATGTGAAATCTGCTAAGCTCATAGCCCTAATAGTTTACATATTTCTGTGTTGTAAGTTCTTTCTTTCAATGTTTGATTCGACCCCAACATTGTATCATAAGTTTTAATTATGTGTCTTTTTTTCTAAAATCAGAAATTTATTATTGCCATTTATATACAAAATATCCCAACTATGCTATAATGTACATATATGAAAAAGGAGGACTTTATATGTCAAACAAAAAAAAGTTATTACTTGTTTTAATTATTATTTTTATACTTACATTGGGATTTTTTGTATTTTTCAATAAATCTAATCAATCTGTTTTAGAAACCTATACATTAAATAGACAGGGTCTAATGAAAAACGATAAAATTATCCTAGACGAAAAATTTGATGAAAAAGGAAATTTAACATATTACAAATACAAATCACCAAACAACAATGAAATTTCAGAATTTAATTTTAAATACAAATATGATGATAACAATAGAATTACAGAGGTGATTTTAAACAATAAAGATTATATACAAATAGAATACAATGAAAATAACAAAATATCTAAAATGTATGAAACTATATCAAATTCTTTGTCAAATAACAAGGATATTTTAAATCTCACTTTCAACTATTTAGAAAATGATGAACTAATAGTTGATAATACTATTACAAAATATACAGACACTGAAAATGAATACAAAGAGCACTATACTCTGAATTATAAAACTATTAATTACCAAAATAAAGATTGTATTTTAATAACCGAAAAAAATGACACTGAAGACTCAATTATAGAAATTGCATATGAAAAAAACTTAAAAGAAATTAATTTTAGTAATTTTTGTGATTTATTAAATATTATTCCACTTGGTTATTCTACAGAAAACAATAATTTAAAAAATTCTCAAAGTAATGATAACTCTTTGCTATTAATGACTCCAATGATTTCTAATGGAAATCTAATATATATAAAAAATAAAGTAAAAGTAGATCAATATTCAGATTACCAAGAGACTGGAATTGATAATAATTATGATAATACTGGCAGACTTTTAAAATCTAGCTCTTATGGTTATGAAAATAACCAAACTATACATTGCATGTATAAATCCATTAATTCAAAAGAGTATTATGAATATAGAATTGTAAAAATATGCTTTTTTGATGCATCAACGGAATATAAATACATTAAGAATAAGATATATTTAAATGAAAACGGTAATATTTCTAAAAAGGAAACTTTAGAATCTGATAATATAAATGAAAAGGAATACACTTCTAAACTAAAGAAGTTCGAAAAATATTTTGAAAAAGAAAAAATCTATAATTAGACTAAAATTCAGTAAAAGACTTCAAAATTGGCTTGGTCACTCCAGTTACAATACTACTGCAAATATATATACTTATCTTGACAAATCTGCCAAGTAGTAACTGGTGATGTAGTAAGTAATTTATTAAAATTGTAACTAAAAAGTTCTACAAAAAATATAGTAAAAAAATTTTTGTAGAACTTTTGAATTTTTGGCAAAAAAAATAATACCTCGAGAATCACTCAAATCCTTGGTATTACTTTGGTGCAGATGAGCAAATTATTTTTGCCATCTTTTCCTTTAATACCAGTTGATTTCAAATTTCGTATCTTTGTCCCGACATTGTCGGGAATATATTTTCTATCAAATTATTTATTATTGTTCTATTCTTGTATCGTACTATTTTCAAATAGTTTTTCATATTTTTCATTCATTTTGTCCATATATTCTGTATATTTATACATTTGATTTTTCTGATGATAATCAAATATATCTCCATAAATATTTATAGTTGTTTGAATATTAGCATGCCCTAAAACTTTTTGCAGTGTTGCTAAATCCATTCCTGCTTCAATACATCTAGTTGCAAATGTGTGTCTTAACATATGTGTATGTGCCTCACTGGTCTGTTCATTTACATAGTGAACTCCTTTTGATTTAGACACTTTTCTATGTTTAGTCATAATTACTTTTATCCCAGCATTTTTACAAATTCTTTTAAATGCACTATTTATTTGACTATCATAATATAGCTTTCCATCTCTGCGAAGGAATATTAGGTTTCTTTTATTTTGAGTCATTTCCGCAATTGCTTTTAGTGCAACTTCTTTTGAAACTTTATCTAAATGCAAATTTCTTTTTCCATTTTTGGTTTTAGTAACATTTCCAATTATTATTTTTCCACTTTTATTTTTAGTTAAAGTTTTATTTACACTAATTGTTCCATAACCTTCATCAAAATCAAAATCGTTAATTGTTAATGCTAGAACTTCTCCAATTCTCATTCCCGTATAAAGTGCTAACAAAAGCATATTATTGTATTTTGAATAATGTGTATTTATATACTGAATTAGTGTATATTCTTCTCTTATTGTAAAAGCAACAACATCTTTATCTTGTTTTTCACTTTTAGGTTTTTCTACTGGATCAATATTAAAATCTAATGCAATATCTCTATCAATTAAATGTTTTTTATAAGCAAGTGCAAATGCATTTTTGATAATAGCATACTCTTTTGAAATAGAAGAATTAGATTTGTGCTTTTCTGCCTGTAAAAATCTTTCTATGTCTGTTCTTGTTACATTCTGAATAGGCTTAAACATAAAATTATATGCACTACACGCTTTTATTGTCTGCATATTTCTATTGTATCCTGAACCATGTGTTTTAGAAAGTCTGAATTTATTTTCTTCAATTTCATTAGCAAGTTCAATTATTGAAACTTCATTTGGTGTATAAATTGTTTCTTTTATTCCTTCTTCTTTATTTTTTATAAACTGTGTTCTTAATTTTTCTAAAATGATTTATTCAGACTTACCAGAAAATGATTGTCTAATTGCTTTGCCTGTATTTGCATTTGTTCCAAGTTTTAACAACCTTCCTTCATATTCATCATAAAAGTGAAATTTATCGCAATTTTCACAATCACTACAATTTTTGCACTTGTTACACCTTTCCATAGTTTCTTTGTTTCTTCTATTCAAACACAAATTTTTATGATTGCAATTTTCACATATAGGACAAATATTTTTCTTTGAATTTTTTATAAATTTCTTTCTTTTTCTTATAGTAATAACATAGTCAATACCTTCGACAAATTCTTTTTTCTTGCTCATTTTTTACTCCCTTCATAATAAAATTTAAAGGGAATGTCTTGCAAGTAATTACTTACTTGTGCTATAATAATTTCAGAGAATTTACATAGGAAGACATTCCCATGTGATTTGTAAGAGGTTTAGAAGTGCCATTTCTAAATCTCTTTTTCTTTTTAAGAAATAATGTGTCTAGAGCTCATATAATTTGCTAAAGCATTTGCTTCAATTCCAAAACCTCTGCCATATTTCTGTGCTGGAAAATCAGCTCTGTGAAATAGCTCTAAACATTTTACTCTACCAATATGAAACATTTTGCAAATATCTGCAGTAGTATAAATAACTGGCATTGGCTTTTCTTTTACTTGTACCTTATTCATAAGCAATCCTCCCTTCAATTTAAGTTTTTTGTAAAGTGACCATCTATTGACAATATTTTTTAAAAATTATATAATATAGACATAGTTGTAAGATATTTACTATTTCTTATCGAAATAGTATAGTAGCTTAGCTATTACAAATCTATAACATATTATTATAAAAGTCAACTAGTTTTATAAAATTTTATAAGATTTTTTATGAGGTGTGAAATGATTAAAGAAGAAAAGATTAAATTTACTGCAAAATGGTGTAAGTACAGTAAGTATATCATTGAAAAAAAAGACGATAAATATTACATATTCCCAGATAAAAATGCAAAGCCAAGTACCTATGATCCATTTGAAGTAAAAAATCAAATATTAAAAGATTTATTAGTAATAGGAAAAGAATCAGTTGGTAATGAAATGTTTAAACTTGGCAATAAGGAAGTAACAATTGAAGCACAAAGTAAAATGGAAAAATTCCAAAATTTGGTGTTTGAATTTGTAAGCAATTATGGATTACTTGGTAATTTTAGATATTTGCCAGAAAATTATGAATTTATGGATAATGGAGATATCCCTGTAAATTTAGGATATAATACTTCTATAAGTGCATTGGAATTTGAAAAGAAATATTTTTGGAAAGATTCAAAAATTGACTGGTCGAATACAATGAAAGCAAACGATTATCACAGAAATACTGGTCTTAATGATGATTTTGAACAAATTGAAGGAGATAGACTTAATGATGTAATTTTTTCAAAAAATTATGCTGAAACTATTGCAGAAATTATTAACTTTGCAACAATTATATACAATAAAAAGCTTTTAATTTGTGCTTACCTTTATGATGATGTATCAGAAGATATAAGACAAGTATATCAAGAAAGTATCACTGGAGATAGCTTAAAAAAGCCTAATATTTCATATAGTGCTGAAGATGGGCAAATAAAATTCAAATGGAATTTTATGTCTTTAAGTGAAATAATAGAAACTATCTTACTTCTAAATGAAACTTCTGGAAGAACAGAAGTAAAACTATGCAAACATTGTGGTAAACCATTTATTGCAGAAAATATTAAGTCTGAATATGACACTATACAATGTAGAAATAGAGAAAATATAAACAAAAGCAGACAAAAGAAAAATAATTATATTGAATAGTTTTATGTTATTGGGAGGTTGAAAATGGAAAACAATCTAATAAATGCAGAATACAATAATTTTATTGTTGAAATTAAAAATAAAATAAGAGAAAGTCAATATGAAGCTATGAAAGCTGTAAATACAACGCTAATTAACTTGTATTGGGGAATTGGAGAAGAAATATATAACCAACAGCAAGAAAAGGGCTGGGGAAAATCAATTGTTGAAGTTTTAGCAAAAGAAATTCAAAAAGAATTCCCAGAAGTAAAAGGATTTTCTGCAAGCAATTTATGGAGAATGAGAAATTTTTATATTACATATAAAGATATAGAAAATCTCGCACCACTCGTGCGAGAAATTAGTTGGACTAAAAATATTGTTATAACAGAAAAATGCAAAGATAATCTGGAAAGAGAATTTTATATAAAGATGACAAAAAAATATGGTTGGTCGAAAGATGTACTAATTAACCATATTGAAAATAAATCTTATGAAAAGTATTTAATCAATCAGACAAATTTCGATGAAACTTTGCCTGAGAAGTATGTAAATCAAGCTAAACTTGCAGTAAAAGATGAGTATATATTTGATATAATGGAACTATCTGAACAACATTCTGAAAGAGAATTAGAAAGAGCTTTAGTTGACAATATAAAGGATTTTCTTGGAGAAATGGGTGGAAATTTTGCATTTATGGGTAATCAATATCATCTAAATGTTGATGGAAATGATTTTTATATTGATTTACTTCTATATCATAGAAGTTTAAAGAGTTTAGTTGCAATAGAATTAAAAATAGGCGAATTCAAACCAGAATATGTTGGTCAATTACAATTTTATTTAACAGTATTAGATAAACAGGTTAAAATGGAAAGTGAAAATCCATCAATTGGTATTATAATTTGTAAAGAAAAAAATAGGACTGTTGTAGAATATGCTTTGAGTAATAGTGACAAACCTATTGGAGTTGCAACATATAAGATTCATGATTCTTTACCAGAGCAAATGAAAGATTTATTACCATCTCCTGAAGAAATAAAGAAAAGGTTAGAAGGATTAGATAATGAAAATTAGATGTTTAAAATGTAATGATATAATTGAATCAAAAAATTTACACGATTGTGTAAGTTGCAAGTGTGGTGCTTGTTCAATAGATGGTGGAAATCAGTATACAAGAATTGGTGGAGATTTTAAATACATTAATTGCATAAATGAGGATGGTATAGAAGAACCATTAATAAAAAATAATGCTAAGGTAATTGAAGCAGAAAAAAGATTTTTAAATAAAGAGGTTTAAAATGGAATTAAAAGATTTATTTGTATTAGGATTTAATCATGATGTTGGTTATATCAAAAGACTTGAAGATATCAAAAGTAGATATGGAGAAAATTCTACAACTTATAAGAATGCTAAAACATTAATATTAAATTTAAGGAGTGAAAATCAATGCTAAATGAATATATAATTGTAACAACATTTTGTGATAAGGAAGAAATAGCAAATAAAATTGTAGATACATTACTAGAAAAAAGATTAGTAGCTGGATGTCAACTTTCTAAAGTTCATTCCAAATATTGGTGGAATAATGAATTAGAAGAATGCGATGAATATAAATTAGAATTTAGAACAAAAGAAAGCTTATTTACTGAAATAGAAAATGAAATCAAGAAAATACATGATTATGAAATAGCTGAAATTTCGTATTATGAAATTAAAGGTGGAAATATGGAATTTTTGCATTGGATTGATCAAAATAATCTAAAATAAAAAGAAACCACCGAATACTTGAATATTCGGTGGAGGTATAAGGCTGTAAGAGTTCTAGCTACCAAATACCTTGTTTTTACTGGGATTAATATGCCTGGTTGATAATTTCAGCGATCTCGTCAAGAGTCTCACAAACACGGCATCCCTTTGCAATCAGAGCTTTCTTAATCTTTCCAATGCCCTTGACCTGATTTTCAGGCAATTCACCAACAGTGGCGAAAACCAACTTTTCAGGAGCACGGTGAGCTTCCTCACAGATTTCGAAACCAGAGTAGGTACCGAGTGCATCGCCAGTGATGACGAAAACATTGATACCAGCAACGGGCTTGCATGCATCCTCACGCTCGGCATCTTCAGGAGTCCAGTCAGGAACCTGAGGGTCGAAGTAAGGAACAGAGTCCTTGAGTTTGCTGATGAGATCGGTTCTCCAGGTAGAATTGGCACAAGTGCCACCCAGGAAGACACAGTTGGTGTAGAGTGCAGAGTTGTTGTTAATCTTCATAATAAAAACCTTTCCGCCCATATAGGACTTGGCTTGAAATAGCCCATTTATTTTTTATAATACCATTCGGTATCTAATTTTTATTATACCATATTTTACATAATATTGCAAATTTAATCGCTATCTTATTCTTCTATTATCTTTATTTTTCAAAATCTCTTTTTCACTTATTTCCTTATTATTTTCAAATCTTTTCTGAATTAGCCAATCTTCTTTTTCTCCTTTTTCAAATTTAGTAATAATTCTTCTGCAAGTTTGTATTTTAGAATTCAATCTATCAATATCTTCAGTTAAATGATTAATTTTTGCTTTGAGAATCGTTTTATCGGCATCATTTTGGGTTATATTATATAATTTTCTATATTTTTCTCTTTGAGCTTTTAAAGGTGAAATTTCTTCAAGATATTTAATCCTTAAATTTTGAATATCTGTAATTGATGTTAAGCTATAATCACTAATCATATTTAGCTCATCACATAGCTTATTAAATTTATTTATTTCTCTGTAATATTCTGGTGTTCTTTCTTCATAACGTATTTTAGGTGGTAATTTTCCTAAAATATATAAGAAATGCACATATAATCTATAAAATGGTGATATTTTTAATAATTCAGAATTAATTTTAACACCTTCATATATTCTAATTTTATATACTTTATCTTCTTTAAATTGATAATCTCTATAATAAATTCTATTTTTAATATTTTCAAAGGTATAATCTTCTCCAAAGGCTCTTGAAAGTCTTATATTTCTATTAAAATATGGAGTTGATACAGATATTACATTATTGTTTTTTTTAACATAATAGCCTTTATAAGCCAAGTTATCAATAAAGTCTTTATATTTTTTAGCATTCTTTATTGCCTCATCAATATCGTTTTTTATTAGCTCCATTTTGCCACTATTGCGATTATAATTATTTGTTCTATTTCTAGCAATAGCATTTTCTTTATCAGCTTTTTCACTTTCAATAACATATAAACCATACTTTCTACATAAATCATCACTTGTTTCTCTTAAAAAAGCAAGTTCTGCATTAGAATTGTGGTATTTAAGCCCATCTACAAAAGAAACTGAATTTAGCACGATATGATTATGGACATTTTCTTTATCTATATGAGTACATACTAAAACCTGATATTTATCTCCAAATAGACTTTTGGCAAATTCAACACCTATGCTATTACATTTTTCAGGAGATACCTCTTTTCCATTAAATGATTGAATTATATGATAACCTAGCCTTCCATCTTCTTTATGAAATGTCTTTTTTGTGAGCATCATTTGGAAATATGCTGTATCTGGCAAACAATTTATGCCACATACAAGTATCCCTTTTTCTATTTTATCTCCATTTTTGGCATAGTTTATTACAGCTTCTAAATTCTTTTGTATAACTTTATATTTTATAATAGCCATAGCAGCAAGCCTCCTTATTTTTGTCTTGAATAAAGTTCTTTTTCAAATCTCAAAATAAAATCAGAAAGCTCTTTTGAAATATATGAATAATCATCGTGTGAAACACTTAATCTTGAATTTGCAATTCTTGCAATTTGATTTATATTATTCGCTATTCCATATAACTCTCTTTGAAAAGATTTTATTTCTTCAGTAGGTTGTGCTTTTATTCTATAACCTCTTACTAAACTTCTTATAAATTCAGATTCACTTAATCCACTTTCTTTTGATTTCTTTTTTAGTAAATTATCTTCTTGAAAATTTATCCATATTTGTTTTTTTATATTTCTTTTTCTCATAAAATTTGCACTCCTTTCTTAAAAAAATAAAGGGGTTTGGGGAAGAATTTCCCCATTAATCATTTTTGTTTCAAAACTGACAAGCTGTATTTGTACGGGAGTATAAATGCGACGCTTGCTTTCAAAATATCGTCAGAGATATTTATACATAAATTAGCTCATTAAATACTATTTCTTCTGCACGATTTTTAATGTTGTTCATTTTTTGAACCCATTCTAATTGGTTAGTTGCTTTTAAATTCTCGTCAACATTTTCTTGCTCTGCAAGTTCTTTTATTAAGTTATTTACTTTTATATTTGTTTCTTCATCTGTTTTTACTAAATGCTCGTGTAATTTATTATTAAGTAATAATTCTTGGTATAAAACTTGTCTATTCTCTTTCAAAAATGTTAATCTTAATAATCCATATTTACCAAAATGTTTTCCTTTTGTTTCATTACTTTCTTCAGGAACTGATATATTAGGTAAATTATAATCTCCATATTTTATATATTCTAAATTCATTAAAATCACTCCGTTTCATCATTATTTTCAAAATTATTATTTGCATATAAGAAGTTTAAATCATCATAATGTCTTTGCTCATAATTTGAATAACTATTTTTACCTTTTACTTTATTGTTATAATTATTATTGTTATAATTTGGTCGTAAATTTTCCGTGTCGTGAGCCGTAGATTTTACGATTTTGGACTCGTAATTTTTACGAATGTTGTATAAGATTTTTATCATGTTCTATCTTTCCAACATAAATCAAATTAGGTTTATTTGCGCCTTGCTTTTTCTCATATGTTAATTTACAATCCTTTAATTGCTTAAAAGCTTTTGTAACTGTTTTATCAGATAAACCCAGTAATTCTTGTACTTCTTTTCTAGTAAATATTAGAAAAACATTTCCTTCTTCATCAGCCCAATTATTTTTTGCTGATAATGTTAGTCTATTTAGTAAAAAGCCATAAAGAATTTTGCTATCTGAATTTAAATTATCTTTATAATTTTTGTTAAGGAATAACTCCATTGGTATTTGATAATATAAATGTTCAAAACATTCATGAGCTTTGTATGGTATAAATTCCATTTCTATATCCTTTCTGATACTCAGAATAGGACTAATAATAAATAAAGGGAGTATTTGATAGAATTATCAAAGATTAAAAATTTTCCCGACATGCAATCCCGACATTTTATATACATTATAGGGCATTTTTTAGAACTTTTTGGAACAGTTCCAAAGCACCTATAAAATGTAGCTTTTTTCTTGAAATCACGCAAAAAAATACAGGTTAGAAATTTGATTTCTAATCTGTATTCTTGGTGCAGATGGCCGGAATCGAACCGGCACGGTTTATTCAACCGCAGGATTTTAAGTCCTGTGCGTCTGCCAGTTCCGCCACATCTGCATTTGTTATAAACTGGCATTTGTCTTACGACAAGACTTATTATAATATTTTAGGTAATGTTTGTCAATACTTTTTTCGTAAAATTTTATTTTTTTAAGCTTTAATAATACAAATCTACATTTAGTATTTGTTTCAGTATATAGATTTAACATTAAAATCCACATTCTCACAAAATTATCACAAAAAGCATAAGTCTATCTGATTTAAAATCCACTATTATCCACAAAAAAAGGAATGTTGCCATTCCAATTTTTTATATAAAATTTATATCTGTTGTTCATTTAGATACATTTATTTGAAATTTTTTGTTCTTCATAATATGCTGCAATTAACTCATCTAATTTTATACTCAATTCATATGTGCACTTGAAATCTTCAGTTAATATGCTTTTGTTCAACTTGTTTCTAACTTCACAAATCTGATCTAGTAACATAGTAACCATCTCCTTCTTACTTTGATGCTTGCTATTTTATGTATATACTATATTTAGAATAACATATAAAATTTTAATAGTCAACAAAACTTCTCATTTTACTGCGTTTTCAGGCATTTTTCGTACGACAAAATATGACATTTTTTGCATTTCTGTATACCGCTATATGTAAACTCATTAAGTAAAGATGCAGGATTTCTTTATTTTTCTTATTCTTTTATCGTTTAATGCTCACAATAAAAAATATACAATTTTGTACAAAGCATTTTGCACTAATTGTATATTTTTTAGTTAACCCAATAATATTTATAATCTATTTTACATTTTCTCGCTCTTTCAATTTAATTCTTTTATTTTTTGCAATTACTATATAAACTACTGTACAAATTATAAAAATAATTAATGATAACAATTGTGAAGCTCTTATATTTCCAATCATTAAGCTATCTGTTCTAAGACCTTCTATAAAAAATCTAATAAACGCATACCCTATAAAATATAAAAGAGTAATTTGTCCAGAAAAATTCCTATTTTTGCTCATTTTTAATAGTATTAAAAATAAAATAAAATTTCCAACTGACTCATATAAAAATGTTGGATGCACATATTTTGTAACTCCATTTTCTATTATTTCCATTTTTAATGGTAAATTTGTTTCTATTCCATATGCCTCAATATTTATGTAGTTTCCCCATCTTCCAATTGCTTGTCCTAATGGAATTATTGGTGCAATATAATCTGTCAAATTTAAAATATTTACTTTTTTAATTTTACAAAAAACAATTATCGTTATAACTGCACCTATAATTCCTCCATAAATGGCAAGTCCTCCATTTCTAAAATCTAATATTTCCAATGGATTATTTGTGTAATAATTTAAATTAAATATCACGTAATATGCTCTTGCACATAAAATTGAAATTGGAATCATAAATATGCATAAATCTAAAATTGTATCAAATTTTATGTTATATCTGCCACTTTTTAATAGTGACCATATTATTCCAATTACAATTGCAGAAACTATTAAAACTGCATACCAATAAATATCAATTCCTGCAATTGTAAAGGCAACTCTTGAAATAAATCCTGTTTTTATAATCATATTTTTTACCTTTTATAAACTATATTTTTCTATAAAACTTAATTTTTAATTACTGACAATACCATTTTATCTTCTACAAACACTTCATTCAATAGCTCTTTTGCGTATTCCATTGTAATATTGTCATATTCATCTACATAATCAAATGAATTAATTTGTTTTACGGTATCTGCCAAAAACATTCTGGAAATGCTTGCAACATCATTAAACTCTGTTACAAATTCTCCATATATTTTTCGTTTCATTCTTTCAAAATCTTCTGCCACAAAACCATTATTTTTTAACTTTTCAATTTCAGTTATCAACATATTTTGTACCAATTGTGGATTATTTGACTGTCCACTTATTAATATATGTGCATATTGATTTGAAAATTCATATTCAGAATCTGCTTCTCCTAGTAATATTTGCTCTTCATATAATTTCTTATACAAATTAGAACTTTTACCTATGAGTAAATTTAAAATAACTTCAATAGCCATATGTCTTCTTACACGCTCTGATGGATTTACAATTTTGTCTTTTATACCAATCATAAAAATTGGCATACTTACAGACATTGATTTTTCCATATGTTTTTCATTTATTTCTTTTGGCTCTTCTTCATAAATTCTGTGTATTTCTCCAATATTTTTAGAAGGTTTTAAACGTTTTTTTATTTCTTCTAAAATATTTTGTGGTTCAAAATTTCCACATACAACAAGCACCATATTTGATGGATTATAAAATGTATTATAACACTTGTATAATATGTCTGGATTTATTGGTGCTATAGAATCAATACTTCCAGCTATATCAATTCTAATTGGACATTTTGAATATAAGCATTTTAAAGTATTTAAATATAACTGAAATCCTGGGTCATCGTCATACATCATTATTTCTTGGCCAATTATTCCTTTTTCTTTTTCAACATTTTCATTTGTATAATATGGACTTTGAACATAATCCATAAGTTCATCTAAACCTTTATAAAAATTTTCGTCTTCACTACATTCAAATAAATATGCAGTATGGTCATTTGTTGTATATGCATTTGCATCTAGTCCTAAAGCCATCATTGTATCTAGGCTGTTTGTTCCATTTGGTTGCTCAAACATTTTATGCTCTAAAAAGTGTGCAACGCCATCTGGAACAGTAACTTCTTCACCTGTTTCTGGCAATATAAATTTATTATCAATTGAACCAAATTTAGTTCCCCATATTACAAATTTTTTGGTACTTTCCTTTTTGGGAACAATAATAACCTTTAGTCCATTATCAAGGTCTTCAATATATGCTTTTTCTTTTATTTTTAAACAATCTAATATTTTCATCCTTTTATAAAAGTTCTCCTTTCATTTACTAAATTTTGCATTTTGTGAATTACAAATTTTTTAAAATTTGCTAGTTTACTAATTTTTCAAATTCTATAAACTTTAAAATCCGTCACTAAATTAAATTTTTATTCTTGGCCCGTTAGGAAATATATTGTATTTATTTTTATTTTTTGTGCTATTTTTAATATTTCCGCTTTTGTCACTTTCTTTATATTAGTTATATATTCATCTAAACTAACAAATTTATTTGATAGCTCTTGAGCAAAGTAGTACATTAGCTCCCCGTCTTGAGTATCTGGTATGCTTTTTACTGATGCATATATTAGTTGTTTTGCGCTTTCTATATCTTCTTCTGAAAAATCACCTGTTAACATTTGGTTTAATTGTTCTTTTATTATTTCTACAGCTTTTTCGTAATTTTTAATTTCTATTCCGCATCTAATTATTATTATGCTTTTAGCTTTTAAATATCCAGAACCTGCTGTGTAGGCTAAACTCGCTTTTTCTCTTACGTTTTGGAATAGTTTAGAATTTGCCCCTCCTCCTAATATTACATTGTACATTGATGCGATATATTGCTCATCTTCCTTTAAATCATTTATATCTAATCCTATCATCAATTTGCCTTGTGTAATATTCATTTTTTCTGTAATTTGTTTTGGCTTATTTATTTGCTTGTCTTCTGTTTTTATGTCTGTTGGTATATATGTTGCTGTTCTTTCGTTTAAATCAGCTAAAATTTCATTCTCGTTTAAATTTTCTATATTGAAACCAGATACAAACACATCTATTTTACAATTTGATATTAAATTTTGGTATTGATTATATAAATCTTGCTCTGTAATTTTTTCTAGGTCCTCTGTGTATCCAAATTTATATAATCCATATGGCTCATTTTTGAACATTTCTTCTAGGCATCTATCTAAAGCATATTTAGTCTTGTTATCAATTTTTCCTTCTATTAATTGTTTTAAAGTATTTTTTTCTCCATCTACATATTCTTTTTTGAAAGTTCCATTTTCTGTATAAGGATTAAAAACTATATCTGATAATAATTGTAAAGATTTTTGTGCTAAATTTTCTTGCTTTGGTAAAAATTCGTCGTTAATTGATTCAATATAAAATTTTAAAATTTGGTTATCTCCATTTTTTTCGATACCACAGTCAAAACTTGCTCCATACATATTTTCAAGCTCTTTTGATATACCCTCTTGTGTTGAAATATTATTAGTTCCTCGTCTTAAAACTGCACTAATTAAAGCATTTTTTGTTACTGTTTCCCTTGTAATTGGTGTAGTTAAAAATATTGCAAATAAATTTGTTTTAAACTTATTTGTTGTTACCTTGTGAAATGTAATTCCATTTTTAATTATACTTTTATTATAATTCATACCATAAAATCCTTTCTTTTCGCTTGTTAGAGCAAAAAAATAAATTTTCATATTCATATTATAATATAAATATGGAAATTTATTCAAGATGTTTTTTAGTATCCCTTAAACTTTTTTAATATTTCTTCTAATCTGTTTCTTCCCTCATCTTCATCATCTTTTGAATTTTTATTTTCCTGTTCTTGTTCTATTTTATATTGTTTAAAATTTTTGCAATATTGTTGTACTTCTTCTTCACAAAAAATCTTTCCATTATTTTCTATAGAACTCATAACATCATTCCTTATTTTCTCATCATCAGATGAATTGTAGTCTATTCCTTGTTTTTTTAGCTCTTCTTTTATCTTTTTCATTGCTTCATTTGCTTTAATATTTTTATCTTCTGCTAATGATTCAGGAGTAAAATCACTTTCTTTATTATCGGCCATATCACTTACAATCTTCTTATTTTGTTCACTTATATTGTCTGGATGACTATCATCATTATAACCTGGTCTTTCAGAAAAAATTTGTCGAGTTATATTTTCTCTAGTATCACCTTCTCTGTTGATATCTTCATAATTTGTATTACTTGTTTGTACCTCTCTTACTAAATATTCATTTTGTTGCTGAAATTTACTACCTCCATTAGGTCTCTTCTCTAATAATTTTGGTTCTCCATATGTTCCTATTTCTATTGAGTAAACCAAGCTATCAGCTCCATCGTTATTTCTTCTTATTTCACCATATGTATGATTTTGCTCTAAATTTTTACCATCATTTCTCATTATAGCTGCTTCACCTGTTCTTTTGGTTGCTTCATCAAAACCGTCTGCTTTTTCTAATTTTCCATTTTTCATAGCAACAATTTGAGGTTTCATTTCTCTATCAACTACAAGAAATGCTCTATATCTATCTATTTGCGGATTATTATCATAAAATAAGTCATCCTCAATTGGAGTTATTTTTGAAATTTCAAAACCTAAATCTTGTTCGGCAATTTCTTTCATTGCTTCTGCATTTTCTCCATTATTTATGTTTCCATTTTCTATCTGCTCGCTAATTCCTTTGTTAAATTTTTCGTTTTTATCTACTTTTTTATTATAACTTACACCAGATATACTTCTTTCATAATTACGTTTTAACATATCATATTTTTCTTTTTGCCTTTCATTCAAAACAACTAGTTTTCTGTTTATCATTTCAAAATATGACTCAATTTTCCCTTCAGTATCTATTGAATCTATGCCAGCAATTCTATAATTACCTCCTAGATTGTTTAACGCTCTTTGCTGCATTTCAATAATACTACATAAAATTTCTTTATCAGCAATAAAGTTTTCTCCTTCAACTGCTGTCCCAATTTTTTGTAACTCATTATTATATAATTCAAATTTTCGTTTTGTTTCACCAAACTTATTAACTATCATTTCCTTTACAATTAGGACTATTTCATTAAGCTTTAGTGCTACTTCGTTTTCATTTGATGGTTGTGTTAAATAAAACTCATTATATGGAATTGCATATAAAAATCTTTCGTTTTCATTATCCTGCTCTTGCATTAACTTTAATACATCACTTTGTATCGTTCTTGTAAGCTCTTTCATATCACTCATTTATATTCACTTTCCTTTCTTTTAAGAAATAAAGTTTGAAAAACCGTATAAATTGTACTGCTTTCAAACTTTTTCCTTTAATAACATATTAAATTCCAAATGACATTTCAAATTTTTCTATGCTATCTGCTAATTTTACTACAAAACTCATTGTAAAACTTTTAGTTTCATCAGTAGCATCTATTATCTTTACAGTAATTATATAGCTATTATTTGAAACCTGATATGATTCATACTCAAAATTATTCAAGTCATAAAATTTTCCCTTTATATATGATACTAATTTATCTTGTGTTTCAAAATTATTGTTTTTGAATGTATTATTTAGATGATTATAAACACTTTTATAATCTTTATTATTAATCATTTCTTTCACTTGCTCTAAGCACATACAAGCTTTTTGTTGCTCAGACGATGATGTGTATTTTTTTGTTGTTTCTGATAGGGGTATTGTATATGAGTCTAACATTATACTAAAGTTAGTTGGTGTTTTTTCAGAAACAATATAATATTTTCCATTATTATCAATTCCTATATATATTGTTCTGTCATTATAATAACTTCTTTTAACATATTGTAAATTCATATTTAGGTATTGAAAATTCGAATTAAAATTTTCTATTCCTCCAAATCGTTTACTTCTATAATTTTCATCTAATAACATATATTGTCTATTTTTATCATTAACCTGCAAAAAGTTATAATATTTAAAATCATTTAAAATTATATTTTTAATTAATTCACTATCAGAAGAAAATTCAAATTTATTATAATTATTTAACTTAACCCTTGTAGATTCTGTACTAGTTTTTGTTGTATTATTATTAACTTGATTTATTTTTATAGAAAATTCACTTTCACTCATTGTACCACAAGGTATTATATAAAAAGCTTTATCAAATGTATTTAAATACACTATATACATATAATTAGAAATTTTTTTTAAATTATTATTATATGCCTCACCGTAAACATAGCACTTATATTCTTTATCATATGATAACACTTGTGAATACGCTTTTTCTATAAAAATTTTAGTTTCTTCATTTATTACATCAACATTATTTATAACATTTTTTTCATTTATTGACTTTTCCTTTATATAATCTGCATCTAATACATTAATTAAAGCTGTTGCATTTTTAGAATCAATGTAATCATAATATTGATTTATACAATCCTGAAGTTTAATTAAAATTTTACTACTTTTTAATTCATCTATATTAGTATCACCAGTATCTAGTCGAGGTGCCGCTGTATTATTTCCACTATTTGTACTATTAAAATTTTGCCCATTGTTATTTTGTATTGTATTTGTATTATTATTTTTTTTATTAAACTTTAGTAATAATAATGCCAAAATGATTAATAGTATTATTATCCAAATTATAACTCTAACAATTATTTTCTTTTTATCTTCTTCCACATAAAGCACCTCCCTAATCACCAATTAACATACATTCATCATATTCACTCAATTTTTCTACTGGTTGCCAACCATTTCTTGTTGGATCATCATCATACCATCCACCAACATTAGAAACATAAACTTCTTGTGTCTCCTCGTTGTATGCCAAAACTGTAAGAAAATGTCCATCTGGATAATTAACAGTAGTATGCACCATACAAGGCTTACCAGCTTTTAATTGATTTATTATTGCATGTTGAATATCTCCAGTTGTTTGCCACTCACAAGATTTTCCAATGTAATGTTTAGTTATACCTAAAAGATCTCCCCAATTATATTCGCCACTATTTACAAGATCAGCAACATCTTGAGGTGAAATATTAACGCCATATCCAGTTGCGATAACTGCAATTGATGTTAATGCACATCCAGAATTTCCCATATTGCTTCCACTACTCCAGCCATTTACATATACATTCCCCCAAGGTGCAGTATTCCCCCAACCTTGTTTATATTCAACAAATGTTCTACCTCCAGTTGTAAATTTAGTTCGATATCCTCCTCCATTTACACTTTCTATTGAACCACCTGCAAGTGCTTCTCCATTTGACGAAGTTCCACTTGTTGGAGTAAATGTATTCAAATTAAATGAACTTACATCTAATAATTTCGATAATGCATTTTCTTCTGTATCATTTCCACTTGCTTTATCCAAAATATAGTCCAATATATCAACCATAAAACTTACTTTTTCACTAGAGCTTAACATTTCTTTTATTATTTTTTTCTCTTTTTTCATTGTTCTAAGTGATACATCATTTTCTTTTAAAATTTCAATTGCATTTTTTTCTTTATCATCATTAGTATCTGTAGATTTAGTTTCATTTTCATCATCAATGTCCACTTTTTCAGTTATACTTTCTTTCGATTTTGATGTATATTCATCATACGTTTCTGCATTATTTTCATATTTCATCAACCATGTATCTGCATATGTAACAGCTAATTTTGATTTCATTTTTGATATAGTTGAATATATTATTTCTGTTACATTATATGTGTCATCAATAACAATTCCATTTTCATTTGATATAAAACTTTGTACTCTCGAATTCTCTGTTTGAGTTGTTGTAGTTTCTACATCTGAGTATACTGTTACAACTACTTTTGAATTTTTTCCAACATTATCGCAAACTAAATCTGCCCATTCTCCTACAAGATTTATATTTTCTGTATCAACTAAAACTGCCCACAAAAAATTAAAGTATAATGTATAATTTTTCAAAGCCTCTTGGTATGCAACAGCTGTTGGTGAATATACTGCTGTTGTTCTATTACTTTTTGGACCACTACTTGGATTTGACCATCTTTTTCCATTATCAATATAACTGCTATGTCCAATATCTGTATAACTTGTTCCTGTATATTGGTAACTTTCAACAACATTTGTTATTGTACTAGTTCTATTTGCAACAACAATTGTATATCCTGGTAATGAAGATGCAGCAACATCGCTCGTAGTTGTGCTTCCTGTTGAAGATGCACCAGTTATTGCTGTTTCAATATTGTTTACTAATGTTGTTTTTCCCTCTGTTGATCCAATATGTAATCCATCAGATGTAGCATATTCAGATTTTAAGTATCCAGATTCATCATTTAATCCATTTGTAACATCAATATATTTTGCCCAAGAGCTATTTTGATTGCAGAAATTTCTTATTTCGTCATTGTATTTATCTATTGCTTCATTTGAAGCTGCTCCAGAATATGCTGATCCAACGTGAAATACACTATTTGCATATATTGTAGCACTACTATATTTTTCGTGTAACGCATTCATTAAATATTCCATTTCTGCTGTTTCAGATAAATTGTTTACACCAAGCATTATTGAAACATTTTTTACAGTACTTGGTAATGTTTGGCTTTTTCCCTTAACAGTTCCAGATCCATTTTTAGCAATATCTATCCATTCACTTGGAGCAGAAGATGTCGCAGCACATACTGTTACATTACTTCCTAATGCTGATAATTCACTAGATATTCCCTCATATCTTGAGTCTCCAATAAATAAGTAATTATCAAAAGATTGCTCTGTTGCACTACTATTTTCATTAGATTTTTCGTTATCCGATGAATCCTCATTCTTCTTACTACTACTTGTAGTTGACGAACTTGAAGATGATTTTTTACCTGCATACAAATCATAAAACTTTTTAGCCCAAGCTTTTCTTCCATCTTCGCCCTCTAAATGAGCATATTCTTCATTTGGTCTTTCATGATTCCAGCAGAAAAATGCTGTTGCCTCATCTATATCTGTCATATTAATAAATCGTTGATATAAACCATTAGTATCTTGCCATCCATCTCTTCCTCCCCATTGAAGGTTTGCATATGTATGGTCTGCATCTGAATCAATTTCTAACCATAAAAATTGTAACTGTAATTCAATATCACTTACAGGTTTATTCATAGCCTGTGCATATGTTTCTATTTGTGTTCGTCTTTCAAATGTCCATTGTGCCAAACCGTATCCCTTATCTAATGCAGGTGTGTTTTCTTCCACTCCTGGGTTAAGTCCACTTTCTTTATATAAATTTCCTAATATTGCAGCAGTACACGTTTCTGACAATCCTTTACTAGTTAAAAAATTCCAAATTATCTCTGCATTATTAGATCCACTAAAATCACCTTCGATAGATTTTGAACTTGAACTTGATGCCTTTTTTTGTAATGTATAATAATTTATTATATCATCACTATTAGAAGCCATCAAAGCATTAAAATTTTCTGTAGATGTGTATTTTAAATTAATTACACTACCACTTTCAAGTTTTCTTTGCACTTTAATTCCACCATTAATTTTTGAAGAGCTGTTAAATTTTTCACTTGTCTTTGCATCTCCAGTTCCAGCTGTTGCTTTTACTGAGTTTTTATTCGAAGAGCTACTATTATTTCCACTTAAAGTACCTCCGTTCAACTTCCAATTTAAAATTCTTGTAACAGATTCATTAATACGCTCTTCAGTAATTTCGCCACTATCAACTGCTGCCTTTATTTGTGAATATGCGTCATTTAAATTAGAATCCCACACTAATATCATATCATTTCCAGCTAAGATAGCTTTTTTATATCTATCTGAAATACTACTTACACCAGCTGCTGAACCAATGTCATCTGTCATTATAACTCCAGAAAAAGAAGATCTTAATCCTGAAATAATTGTTGGTGATAATGAAGCTGGATTATTAGCATCTAAGTTTGTATAAATTACATTTGAAACCATTATAGCATTAGCTCCATTATTTACTCCTTGTTTAAATACATTTATATTATCATTTATTTTGTCAATAGATCTATTATCCTTTGCAATTCCTGTATCTGTATTAGTATTATTATCAGGATAACCCGGATAATGTTTTAATGTAGATCCTACACTATTTCCACTAACATTAACTGATGCTCTTGCTTTAAGTATTGTTTCTATACATTTTTCAACCTTAGCAGAATCACTACCATAGCTACGGTCATATAATGCGCCACTACTAATAACATCAGAAACAGGACCTAAATTCAAATTAATTCCTTTTGACAATAATTCTTTGCATTTTTTTACTTCTGAATTATATAATTCATCATAATCTTCAGAATCGCCATATTCTCTTGCTGTTTTATATCCAGTTGCTGCTCTTTCTACATTTCCACCTTCATCATCAGTAGCAACAAAAGGTGTTATTTTATATTTTGATCCAATATTTGCTAAATTTGCATCATAATTAGAATTAGTTGCAACAATAACTCCTCCAACTGAAGTATCCGCATAATTTGAACCATCACTTACTATTGCTTGCATCATTATCATTTGATATATTTTTTCTTCAATTGTCATATTTTTAATAATTTCATCAACATTTGTTGAACTACTAGATGAATTACTATTTGTATCATTTGAACTATTTACACTACTTGATGTTCCAGAAGTACTTGTACCACTTAAACCTAAATCAACAGAATCACTTAAATCTGGATATTGTGTTGCAATTTCCGCTAAAATCATTTTTTTTAGTAGTGCTTTTCTATTATCAGTATTCTTACCCAAATAATACAATGATTTGCTTTTATTTTCCTCTAATGATTTTATTGCTGAATCAATTGCCTGATCTATATCAACAATTTCACCATCATCATTTTTAAACCCATATGTATATGCTCCAGATTCATCTGTGGCAATAACCAAATTGTCCATTATTTTAGATGATACAGTATATGGAACATTTTTTAAATCTCCTGTAACTTCACTACCATTTTCCTTTGTCGATTCCCAATCTTGCATAAGAATCCAAACAAAAGCTATAACGATCGCCGCACCTATTGCTATCATAATTATTATTTTTTTTGTTTTACTTAATTTTGTTTCTGATAATCCGCCAACGCCGGGAATAGAATTAACTTCAACATCATCTTTATCATTTTTTCCTCCTGGCATAGACAAATTAGAAATATTTCCACCAGCTTCTGCTATTTTCTTATTGGCAATTTCCATCATCTTTTGTCCAATGGCTCTCATTGCTTTTCCTACGGCAGCTAGTGCTTTTCCCATAAAGTTTATTAAACTACCAATTACCTTAAGTATACTACCACCAAGTATAGTAGCTCCACCCTTAATCATTTTTAGTATACTTCTTAAACATAATGGAACTCCTACAAGTGCACCTACTCCTGTTTTACAAAGTTTTAAACCTGTTTTAAAATCTTCTGTTGCATCTTTGACTTCTTTCTTTCCTTTTTCTTTTAGCTTTTCTCCTAGGTTCTTAATCTCATTACCTACTCTTTGTGTATCTTCTCCAACTTTTACTAAAACATCACCAGTATGATATAAGGCTTTTCCTGCTGCTAATAATCTTTTTCCAGATGCTTTATCTTTATTTTTTCTTTTTTTTAAATTAATCGAGTTTGCAATATTTTGCATATCATCTTGTACATCACTTTGACTTTGCAAACCTTCATCGTTATTATCTGCTTCTCCATCAGTAGTATCAACTGCTTCATCATTTACTACTACATCATCGTCATCTTCTTCATTATTATCATTCATAGCCTTACCTCCTTTCCTGGTCATTTTTATTCTATAGCTCTACCTCCAAGCTCAAATATTTAGGATATGTAGACATTTGCTCTTTATAACTTGTTGTTTTGTTTTCTGGATCAAATATCTTTTGATAATAATTTCTGTTTATTATATTAATTCTTGAAAAAACTATTTTTTTAATTTCTTTATTATTACTTGAATATTTCCTATCAAATTTTAAACTAAAACTTGCTTCCTTACCATTTTGAACTCTCGTTGTTTCAGCTGTATATTCATCATTTATAATTCTAAATTTATTACCATCTTCATCCTCAATATATGTTTTTATATTGTTTTCCATATTGTCAAGAACTGCATCTACTAATATATTATTTTTTGCAGTAATGTTATAAATTTCATAATCTACAAATATTAATTTGCTTGACACACTAATTTGCATATAAGTATTTTGATTACTTGAATTTATGCTTTCTGATTTTATAAAACCAGAAATATTTAGTTTATATGTTCCATTTGTATTAACTATAGTTATGTAATCAATTTTATTATTACTTTCATCTACTTTTCCTTTGTTTATTGGATCTTCAGACAAAATAAGTTTATATACATTATCTGTAGAACTTGATTGTAATACTTTTTCAATTTGATATGTTCTTTTTTTATCAAACAAACTTTTTACATATTTGTTTTCAAAATCCTCTTTATTTGTATATAATAACTTTTTACATTCATCTGTTAGCATATTGTATGCTGTTTCTATATTATAATTATTACAATAGTTTACAAACTTTTCTACTGCCTCATTTTCAGATCCTATTTTTACTATATTTTCTGTTTGATTTATATTATTATCATTCGTATTAGTAATATCATTATTTTTAACAATAGCAGTAGTATTATTACTACTACTGCTATTGCTTTCATTGTACTCATTTTTTTCATTATAGTCAAAATACGTTTTTATTGCGTATATTATTAACAATACACACGCTATTACTATTATTACTTTTTTTCTATTATCTTTAAAATAATCTAAAAATTTAAACATATTTTACCTCTTATCCATTTTGATATCTTGCTATTATATCTGCTTCATTTGTTGCATATTCTTTTGCAATTTCTTTTATGAATTTTTCTTTATCTGCTTCTGTTGTTGCACCATTTATTTTGGTCATTTCTGTTTGATTAAATTGTATTGTACCATTTTTAAATCCATCAGCAATTTCGCGAGCTCTATATGTAGTGTAATTGTCTTTCTTCTTAGCATCCACATTGAAATCACCAAATCTCTTTGTTATCTTCTCATAATCTATAGCTTCTGCGAATTTATCTTCATCTATTTTTCCACTTGCATCAGTAGAATATCCTTGCATTCTCTCTAATTGATCTAAATCTTCAATATCATCAGTATATTTAAATGCCTCTTCTGCGAAGTCCATTTTCTCTTTATATTCATCTGCTGATAATGTACTTACCTCAGACATATGTTCTTGGCTCCAATCTTCTGCTTTTAATCTAGCAGCTCTTTCAAGTTGTTTTTCATCCTCAGGATCAATTGCTGCATATCTTCTACCTTCACCATACAAATCTTCAACTCCACCAGTTGACCAATCTGTAAATTGAGTTCCTCTATTAGCTCCAGCTGCACTTCCGGCTAATAATCCCTTTTGAACAGCATCTGAAAATTTATCTTCTCCAGTTAATGCTGTTCCTAATGCTCCACTTACTGCTCCAACTCCTAGTCCAATTAATGAGCCTCCTATACCGCCAGCAGTTCTGCCTATTTGTCTTGCTGCAAAATTAAATCCATTTTTTGCCATACCTGCTAAGCCAGCTCTTGTTGTAAAGGCTTGACCTAAGGTAGCACTTTTACCTCCAGTTATTCTCATTGCTGTTCTATTTCCTAATGCTCTACCCATTCCGCCTAAAACACTACTAGAACCTCTTCGTCTTGCTTTTCCGGCTGTGCCAGAGGAAATTCCTCCTGCAGATCTTAATCTTCTTGACCCTCCAGCTGTTCCTGCACCTGCGGCTGCAGAAGCACTTCCAGTGGCTGCACTTCCAGCTGCTGCTCCGGCTGTTGCTCCTCCTGCTCCTGTTCTTGCTGCTGTAAGTGGTGTTGCTCCGGCTGCTCCAGCTGCTCCAGTAGGACCAGCTGGAGCAAGTCCACCACCTCCAAGTTTACCTTTTGCTAATGGTATTTTAGTTTTGCCTGCATCTTTTCCGCCTTTAGCACCTTTTCCGTGAGGGCCAAATCCACCTAATTTATCTAATCCTCTCATTGCCATCATTCCTGCTGCTGGACTTCCAAGACCTCCTGGTGTTGATGCTTTATCAAATCCGAACATTTTCTTAAAGAATTTTTCGGCTGGTATCATAAACGCATATGCAACTATTGCATAAATTACATTGCTTGCCATTAATTCCATTGAAGCACCTAAAAATATAGTATATAACAATAAATGTAATGGTTGTATTAATGAATTAAATAAATATTCTTTGAACCACATATTAAAAGTTTGCGCTTTTCCATCTCCAATTTTGTCAACTGAATACATAACTGCAATTAATGGTGCTATCATTGTCAAAAACGCCAACCAAATTACTCTTTTTAAATATTTATATAAAAATACAACTGTTTCTATAGTAATCAATATATATAAAAATGCATATCCCCAAAAAGCTCCTACAGCATAATCATTTTCCTTTTCTTCACTTGAATCTGTCATAATCATTGTCTTTTTATTGTTATATAAATGTGTATATTTTGATGAGAAAGTTGTTATTGTCCTGCAAAATTCAGCAATATTACACTTATATATAGCTCTAAATCCATTCACACTTTCATCGTATATTCCAGCGTTAATCTTAATAGGTGTTTGCGAGATATCTGCAGTATAATCATAAACTGTTTTATTGTCTTTATCAAATATGAATATTGCCCCATTATCCGCAATTTCTATTTTTCTATTTACAAAATTCGATATCTTTTCGTCATCACTGTTAGCTAATTCTGTCCATCCATCACCATTATTCTTGTTTTCATCATCGGCTTTTTTATTCAACCAAGCCGATAAATACTGGGTAGCAAGATTGGGATTGTTATACTGGAAATCATCACTAAGTTTAACAGATGTCGGTGGCGATTCGAGACTTTTCTCATATGCATCTCGTTGTGCTTGCTCTTTTTCACTCATATTATAAGGTTTTGCAATTGTTCTAAAAACAGAAGCTGCTTTGGAATCTTTTGTTCCAAATCCAATTCTATAACTCTCTCCATCTGTATTAGTAATTAACATTTTATTTACTATCGTTGTTACATTCATAATTGCACTCATTATATATTGCATTAAAAATATTAGGCATATTCCAACAACCCAATTAACCAAATATTGTTTATATTTAACCTGTTCAGAAACAGCTGAAGATACTATTATTCTTATCCCAGTGTAAAGTAATATTGCAAGCATTATTATTAATACAAAATTTCTTAAGTTTTTATATACATTTGCAACTACCGGTCTTAGAACATCTGCAGAATTCACCTGTTCATCAGAACTTGACGAGCTATTCGTTGTTTTTTTAAAAAAATTTGCATCTAATAAAGGCATTTTAACTAAACTTTTCGTCATAAATGCTTCCGGTTCAGTAGATTCAACATTTTCCTTTATAGTTGCTACCGCATCTGCGGTCGTCATTTCTCCGTTTTGAACACTATAATTTATTTCGTCTCGTTTCTCTATCAATTCACCGTATAATGTTGGCGTTCCTGCTGTAAAAATATCATACGGAGTTACTTCTATATTATATAAACTTCCCGTATCATTAGTAAATAAATTAGCGTTCTTATCTATTACCTGTAATCTAATAAGAAATTTAACATCCTCAGTTTCATCACTAACAAATGTATTTAATAATAATTGTATTCCATCAGGTACTAATAATAAAAATGATGCTACGCTTTCTAATACTCCTGCATCAGCTTTAGCTTTTACTGGCATAGAGAAAAAAACTGTAATAATACATAAAACAGTTATTAATATTTTTTTAAATTTGTTAACTAATTTACTATTTTTCATTATTCTCTCCGATCTAAAATAATCATTACTTTAATTTTACATTGTTCGCCAGCATTTGTCAATATATTACGTATTCTAAACATCAATAAGCTCCATATTTTTGGGCAATTACTTTGTTTAAGTTAGTTTCCATAAATTGAAATTCTTTTGCTGTTGGTCTAATTGTAATTATTGCTGTATCTTGACCGACTTTCAATAACCCTTGTCCTATTTGGCAAGTTATTAAAAAGTTGGCTTCACCTTCGCTTAACTTAAACACTTCTTTCAAATACTCTATTTCAGACTTATCTTGTGCTAAAAACAACTTCGTTTCTGATGATGTAAGAACAGCCTGTACTTCTTGTTTTTCGTAAAAGTCCTGAAATCTCTGTGATATAACAGCTAAAGATACATTTCTTTTTCTTGCACGTCTTGCCATTGTATTTAAAAAGTCTACAGCTTCTGGATACGGAAGTAACATCCAAGCCTCATCAACTAAAACACGTTTTTTTCTTGCCTTCTTTCTATCTTCACTATTCTTTTTTACAAATTTCTCCCAAATCCAAGATAATAAAATTTGTTGTGCTAATGGTCTTGCAAATCTTTCTTCTAGTGCAGAAATATCTAGGTTAATAAATGGTGCTCCTTCTAGTAATTCAAATGTTGACTGTCCATCAAAATATGCCATTTGACCATCATACTCTCTTACATATTGTTTCATTACCTTTATTAAATAACTGTAATGAAACTGATAATCTGAGTTTGTATTATTAGCAGCTTTTTCTTGTATTTGTCTGTACCACGAACCTATAGTTGGCATTTTCTTTTTTGGTCTAACTATTTCTCCATTTACTACTTTTGAAGCTTCACTTTCATATAAACTTGATGGATCATTTGTTATTCCAAGTCTTGCATATTCATCAGCTACAGACTCTGCAATTATTTGTTTTGTAAGTTCATTTACTTCTGTACTTTTTGTACTACCTTTTGCCATAGTAACTAGTGCTTGGGTAACATCTTCAATTTTACTTTCAATATTTAAAACAGTTCGCTCTGTACCTAATATTTCATCTTTTACAGTTTCTGTTTCTAAGTCAAATAAATTAATTATAGTATCCGAATTTGGGCTTATAACAACATTTATTCCGCCTAAACTTTCAGCAACTACAGAATACTCGCCTTCTGCATCTAAGGCTAAACTTTCAATTCCCATAAGTACTGCTGATCTAGAAACTAAAGTTTTCATTGTTACAGATTTACCAGCACCAGATTTTGCAAAAATAACCATATTGTAATTTGTTAATGACTCATGAAAATTATCGAATAAAATTGGAGTTCCTGTTTGTGCATTATATCCTAGAGGTATTCCAGTTGGGTGACCTATTTCACTTGTTACAAATGGAAATACGGTTCCCATTGATCCTCTATCAAATAAATGTTTTTCATCTATTTTCTTTCTCATTAATGGCAAATTAGTTTGAAAACCTTGCTCTTGGTTTGCCCAAGTTGACTTTAAATCAACTAAACTTTTGGCCATTTCTGTAGAAAGTAATCTTGTATATGTATCTAAAGTTTTTAAATCATACGCAAATAATGTAGAAACAATTGTTGCTTCAAACATTTTATTAAATCCTGCTGCTATCTCGTCTCTTAAATCTTCTGTTTCCATTCTTTTTTGTGCAAGTAATCTTGCTCTGTTTATATTTCCTCTATCTTCAGCTAAAATTCTCTCTGTTTCTAGCTCATTTATTACTCTGTTTAAATCGTTTTGCGATTTTGATTCCAAAATTGGACTTATATAAACAGATGTGTTTATATCACCAAACATATACATACTTCTAAATAGCTCTGGGAATGTACACATACGTGGTAAATTGGCCACGAAAAAGCTTCGTGCATATCTATTTATATTTGAAATTATTTCTAAGTGATCTAGGCTTGAGGCATCAATACCTGTTGGTGCTATCATTTCTTTTATTGTTTTTCTTCTTATTATTCTTTTTCTTGCTTCTTCATCAATCTTGTTTGCTTGATTTACTTCCTGTGCTATTTTCTTTTTGAATAATGCCATTTTTCTCCCTCTCTTTCATTAATTTTCTTTTTCGTATTGCCAATCTTCGTTTTCGCTCTTCCTCTGTTAACTTTCTTACTTTTTTCTTTTCTGCATCTACTTTTTCCTCTTCTTTTTTGTCTCGCTCTGTCATCTTTTTTAAATTTTCTTTTGTCATTTTAGTTAGCTCTGAACCCATTATTCCTTCTTGTTCGTTTACTAATTCATCTGCTCTTTTATTTATTTGTTCTTTAATTCTTTTTTCTCTTTCATCAATTACTGCTTTACGTCTTCTAACTTCATCTGATGCCATTTCAAATGCATATATAGCTTTTTGATTTGCCTTTTTTTCAATTTCTTCATCAATTGCTTTCATTCTTTTATCTAAAATATCTTCAGAAACAGAATATAACGATTGGTAACAAGATTCACTTAAATACTCATCAAAATCATATATATCGTGTTGCTCTCTGTTATATGCTACATACAATAATTCTATTAGCTCTTGTGAAGTTAATATTCTTCCTCTTACATCACATTCTGAAAGACCATTTGCCAAAGATTGTGCTCTTGTATACAATTCAGAAAACGCCATTGTTCCAATTTCTCTTTTATCATAATCACCTGCAGATGTAATTTCTTCAGTATAATATGGTATAACTATATAATATTGTTTTGTTGTAATATCTTTATCTTCTGACATTTGCTCTGTAGTTTGTATTAAATCCTGTGCATAATCATATAAATTTCTTTTTTTAGTAACTTCTTTTATTTGTTTTAATATTTCTGCTCTTGTGCTTCCACCTATTCTTTGCATATCCTCTAGTTTAGCTTCTTCATATCTTAATGATTCCTTAATTTTTTCAACTCTTTCTTTATATGCTAATATACTTTGATTTAAATTTACTTTCCTTGTTTGTATATATATTTGAATTTCATATTTTAATGTATTTAAAAACTGTAAGAACCCCTGTTCAACACTCGTTTTTTCAATACCTGATAACAAATCATAATTTATACCTTTACATTCAATTACCATTAAATATCTACTTCCACCGTCTTGAATTATCATATTGTCTTCTATTGAATCAAATTCCATAAATCTAAACACAGATTTTTTGTCGCTTTTATCTTCTTTTTTTGTTTCAGGAGAAATTTCAATGTTTTCTGATTTTTCCTTTATTTTATCTTTCACGTAGATATATGCTAGTACACAAACTAACACAACTATTATTATTGCAATTCCTGCAATAAGTATTTGTATAATTCCATCACCACTCATTATTTTTTCTCCTTTCTAAGTTTCTCTTCTTCTGCCTTTTTGTCTTCTTTTTCTTTTCTTTCTATTTCTTCTTTTATTAAATCACTTGTATCATATGTATAATATCTATTCTTGTTTATGTGAAATTTTATATATTCTTTTACTACTGTATCTAAACTTATTCCGCCTGCTTTTCTTGTTATCTCAAATTTATCTATTTGTGGTACTTTAAATGTTCCAAGAGCAAAACCTACTAAGGCAAATATTACGATTAAAGCAATTCCAATTACATTTACAACTGATGCTGCTGAAGGTACTGCTTTTCCAATTAAACCAATTAACCATTTAAATACAACTCCTATTAATATTCCTCCTACTGTATATATTAGTGCCTTAGTAGAAAAAATATATAAAATTCTTCCTTCACCTTTTGTATTTCTTGGAATTTCATACATACCCATAATAGTGTCCTCCTTTTGTTATATATTTTTACAGGTTATTATTTTTTTGTCAAATGCTTAAATATATATTTTTTTATTATAATATTTACGCAAACCTTATAATCCACATTTTTTTCATTTTGGTTACATTTTTATTACATTTTCTATTCTTTTTTTACATATTTTTTTAATTATGTTCAATTAATTTATTTCCCTAAGATTAGATATTTTTTATATAAAAAAAATAGAAAACTGTTCAAGTTTTCTATTTTTATCTGTTGTTAAATTAATAATTATACTAACTATTAATTGAAAATATTACATTTACTATTGTTGTTGCAAATACTAATATAATTACACCTACAACTAAAGGCATTAATGATTTTTTGTACTCGGCCTTTTCTTGAGTACTTCCTACGATGAATTTAAGTCCTGTGTACATTAATACTATAACTGCAACTACTATTGATATTATCCACATCCAAGTCATTATTTTTGAACCTATATCTGTAACTTTGCCTGCGCCATTCTTTATAATATTTTCATCATTACTTGTCAAATTATTTATTATATCTCCTGAATCTGCGGCAAATACCATTGGTTGTGAAAAACTAAATAATAACATAACAGCTAGTAGTGTTGTTAACATTAATTTAATGCTTTTTTTCATAAAATAACCTCCTCATATTAATTAATAATTTATTAAACTTATTTCCTTTTAGAAAATAATAATAATAACATAATTTATTATCTAGAGCTACCTCCTCCATGACTGCCTCCAGCCGTACTTGTATGAGAAGAACCTCCAGATGAATCTGGCATAGTATATTGTGTTTCCGTATTTTCCGTATTTTCTGTATTTAATACTTCATTCGACATATTAATTACAGCTCTCCAGATTCCAAATCCACCAAAAATTACTATACATCCTATTGCATATGGTATTAATTTTTCCTTTATTTTAGCTTGTCCAGTAACACCTGTTGTTACAAACTGTATTCCTAATACAATTCCTATTATAACAGCTAATACAATTCCTACTCCAAGTAGAATATAATAAATACCATCTACAGCACTTTTTTGATTTGTCTCGTTAAATAGTTCAGTATTTGATGCACTTTGTGTAAAAATATCTCCACCTTCAATTATACTTTTCATCGTAACGGCTTTTGCATTTGAAGGTATATATGTACAAATTAATATTAATACTGCAATTATTGCAATTATTATTTTATTTATAATTTTCATATTCTACCTCCCTGTCTATGGCTTTGTTGGACCTATAAAACTAGAATCTACATTATCTTCTCCATTAAGGCTTTCACCTATAGATGCTAAACCTGATACTATTGTTGTTATAATTGCCATAATTAATATTCCAACTACTATTGGTACTAATTTTTTTTGATATTCTGCTTTTCCTGATGGGCTTGATACAATAAATATAAATCCAACTATATTCAAACATATTACTGATACTACTATACCAATTACAGTTAATGCACTTGATATGTTCGAACCGTATTTTACAACTACATCTTTATCTACTGATCCTTCCGGAGTGTATGTTGTTGGATCTATTACAGCATAAACAGATTTGTTTGTGTATATACATAAGAAAGATAATACTAGAATTAATAACAATATTACTTTTATTATTTTTTTCATATTACTACTTCCTCCTACTCTACACAAATTTTGTTTATATCTTAATTTTACTACATTAATTATTTTTAGTCAATAAAAAAATGTTAATGTACTAAAATGTCGAAATTTTTGTTATTTATTTAACATTACTTTTGCAATTTCATTTATATCTCTTCCATCCGCAGCTAAACCACATTTTTCTTTTGCTAATTTCATAACTTTTCCCATATCTTTCATACTTGATGCACCTGTTTCTTCTATTATTTGACTTATTATTTTTTCTAGCTCTTCTTTTTCCATTTTTTTAGGTAGATATTCGTTTAATACATTTATTTCTTCTTCTATTTGTGCTATTATGTCTTCTCTGTTTGCTTTTTTGTAATCTTCTAATGAATCTTCTCTTTTTTTGTGCTCTTTAGATATTATCTCCATTATTTGTGTATCATCTAGCTCTATGTTGTTATCTTTTTCTTTTTGTAATATTGCTGCTCTTACCATTTGTATTACATTTTTTCTGTTAATATTTTTTTCTTTCATTGAATTTTTTAAATCTTCTAATAATTTTTCTTTTAACATTTTTATCAACCTCTCTTTTTTATTATCTTTTTGTATTATACACTAAAAGAGGTAAAAACGCTATGTTATTACCTCTTTTTTATTTAAATATAAAATTAATATTACATTTTAATTTAATATTATATTAAAACTTTCTTTTTCTTGCAGCCTCTGATTTCTTTTTTCTTTTTACACTTGGCTTTTCATAGTGTTCTCTTTTACGAACTTCTTGTAATACACCATTTCTAGCGCATTGTCTTTTAAATCTTTTCAATGCGTCTTCTAAATTACCATCTTTAACTTTAGTCTCTGACATAGTATTCCCCTCCTTCCGGCATTGCAATTAGTCTTGCTTGGGATGCACATCTAAATTGTGTACGCACATTATTATATCCCAGTTAGTTTACTATTGTCAATACATCTTTTGTATTTTTTTACATTTAGTTGCTTTTATAAAATTGTATTTACCCTTTTTTGACAATTTTGTAGTTTTATATTTCATAATTTTTTAAGTTTATCCAGTTTGTGCTTTTCATATCTTCTATATATTCATCTGTATTTGATATGTATAGCTCTTCATCTATATCTCTTACAAAGCCCCATTTTAAATTATATTTTTGTGCATATGTTTTTAGTGCTTCATATTTGTTTTCTATTTTTATATCTATGTTTTTTGAGTATCCGTAGGCATCTTCGCCACCTTTTGTTTCAATTATCCATATATTTCCTTTTGTATCACCTACTATATAGTCTGGATAAAAAGTCCACGCTTTGTTCATTTTATCTAAGTATACTATTGAGAAAAATTCGTCTGATGATTCTCCATTTTTATACCAATATTTTATTTTACTTGATGCTTCACAATATTTTTCAAATTTTTCTTCTGATGAGGATTTTATTGTTGTTGATGGATAACCATAATATACATTCTTGCTCATTTCTGATAAACTTGGATCTTTTTTGTTATATTTTACTGTTATTCGCTCTGGGAATATAAATTCTTTTACCTTTTTAAATTCTGTTTGCAATTTTACTCTTTGCTCTCTTTTTTGAATAACTGCATTTAATATATCATATTCTAATTTTCTTTCATTATTAATAATAAATGCGTAAAATTCTTTTTTAGTTAATTTTAATATTTTTTCTGGAAATTCCACATTCCCTAGGAATAATCTTTGCAATATTGGTGATAAGTATTGATATACCATTCCTATTTTTGTTGCTATTACATTTATTGAATGACGTAAATCTATTCCATTTTTATATGTATCTACTGAACTTTGTATACGAATTTTTTCACTGTTTATAAAATTCTTTTTATTTAGCTCTATTGCACTTCCTTGAACTACTTCATTTGTAATATTTTGATTAAAATTGTATCCGGCTTTTGCAAGTTTTACTTTGTTGCTTTCTTTGTTTTCTTCTTTATTATCTCCGTCGTTACTTTGTTTTTCTTGTGAATTTTCTAAATTATATTCTTTACAGTAATATTCATATATTGCGTAAAATGCTTCTCTTGGTGCAAAGTTATCTGCATCAGTATTTTTTACTTCTTTATATAATTTAAATTTTCTAAATTCGTCTTTTACAAATAAGCTTTTTACATTGCTTGCTTGTCTTCCTAGTTCGTGTTTTACTGTTTCTGTGTATTCGTCATCAAATGTATATAAATAACAGTTATCTAGTACTTCATTTCCGTAGTGTTTTCCTTCTGGCATTCTACGAATTCTTCCTAAAGTTTGTATTTCAAAATCTTCGTGCATATTTTCTCTTATTTTTACTAGTACTTTTGCTCTTGGGCAATCCCAACCTGTTGATATTGCTTGTTTCATTATTAAAAAGCATTGTTCACTTGTGTTATCACTTATATTTTCTATATTTTCTTTTCTGTCTGCAAGCCATATTGCTAATAACCCATTGTCATATGTAAATCCTTCTTTTTCTAGATATTGCTCTATTTTTTCTATTAAGTTTTCACTCATACTTGGTAATTGAATTATAACTAATGGATTGTAATTTACTCCAAGTTCTGTACAGGTATTTCTTATTTGTCTTCTTTTATTTATTGCAAGTTTTAGTAGATATTCTATTTCATCATCTAATAAAATATTATTTTCAATTCCTTGATTTATATATAATGATTTTGTTATTAATCCTGAGTTTATAACTTCCATTTCGCTTATTTTTATGTTATATGCTTCATCATTTCTTTTTGTTGTTGCTGATACTCTTACTGTATGTTTTGCATTAAATAAATTGGTTATGCTTTCTGCTTTTTCGGTTTTATTTCTGTGCTCTTCGTCTATTATTACTATAAATTTTATTCCGTTATTTTGTGCTTGCTCTATTCTGTCATATAAATTACTTTTTTCTAGCTCTCTTAATGCTGTGTTTCCTTTTTTAGTTACATTCTCCCAGTTTATAAAAGCTGTGTCTTGCTCTTCAAATCCAGTTGTTAATACTTCGTTTAATGTCTTTGTTGTTCTATTTTTTAGTAGTTGATTCATTTTATTTTTACTTTGCTCTTCAAGCTCTCCAGAGCCTGGTGTTAACCATACAAATACATAATCTTTATTTTCTAATAAAAATCTGTCTATGTATTCTAATAGCATTATTGTTTTTCCACTTCCCGTAGGAGCTTGCAATAAAATTTCTTTTTTTTCACCAAATACCGTTTGCTCTAATAATTCTTCAACACATTTTTCTTGAAATTCTTTTAACTTAATTCCTACCATTGTTCAACCTCCATTATTTCTTTTTCAAAATAATAATCTGGAATATAACAAATTTTTATATCGTTTTGTTCAAATAATTTTAATTGCTCTTCTGTAATTAGTGCATTATTATCTAAGTAAATAATTTTGCATTTGCTTACGGCTTCTTCATTTTTTGTAAATTTGTCTACATCTTCATCCGAAAATAATATTTGTAATTCTCCAGCTTGTAAATCTAATCCGTGCTCTAGCTGTGCTAGCTCTTTTGTGTATTTTGATAATTCATTTACTATATAATAACCGTCATCTTCTCTGTTAAATCTATCTATGTATTTTACTTTGTAATATTTTAGGTTTGCTTCTATTCCTTGAACATTATATCCTTTTTGATTTGTATAGCCTTGTATAATTCTTTTTATTCTTTCATATGTTATTTCTGTACATATGTTATTTTCATTGCTGTTACATAGTATAAATTCTGCATTTTTTCCTCTAAATTCTTCTAATACTGCTTGTCCTACTGTTCCAGAGCCTGCAAAGAAATCCAATATTACCGGCTTTTCTACTTTAGGTGAAATTGCCATTTTTATTATTTCTTTGTATAAATTTACTGGCTTTGGTGTATTAAATATTTTTTTGTCTGGTAATATTGATAAAAATTCTTTTTTACCATTTGTTGATGTATCATATGTTTCAGAATCAAACCAACTATTTCGTATTTCGCCTTTCATTTTTACTTCATTATAAAATACCTTTAATTGTGGTTTTGATGTTCCGTTTTTTCCAAATACTATTCGTTTATCTTCTAATAATTGTTTATATTTTTCTGGCTCTGTTCTCCAGCATCTTCCTTTTGGAGGTAAATATTTTACTCCTGTTACTGGATTTATTATTTCATATGTTAAATTTGGTCTAACATTTGGTGCATCAAATGGGTCTGCTTTCCATATTCCCCTAGGATCATTATCTGGATTTGAGTATTTGCTTGAGTCCGTTTCTTTTGGTTGTATTACAAAGTCATTTAAATTGTACCAACTTTCTTTGTTGCTTGCTTTTAATCTACGATTTGTTATTCTTCTTTTTTTGGCATATGCAATTATGTATTCGTGATTAATGCTTATATCCGTATCATTTTGAATTGAGGTTCTATTATGCCATGGGAAACATGATATAAAATTTTCTTCTCCAAATATATCGTCACATAATAATTTTAGTTGAGCAAATTCATTATCATCTATGTTTATGAATATTACACCGTTGTCTTTTAGAAGTTTTTTTGCCATTTCTAGACGTCTACTCATAAATGATATCCATTTGCTGTGTTTAAATGAATCTGTTTTATCTATATAATTATCATCGTAGACAAAGTCATTTATTCCTCTGTTGTATGGTGGATCTATTATTATTAAGTCTATACTGTTTTTGTGTGTTTTTTCTAGTAGATATAAGCTATGTAGATTATCTCCTTCTAATATGAAATTTGTTGACTTTTGTGGATTTAGTTTTATTTCTAAACCCTTATTTTCTTCGAATACTGGTATTTTGTCTGAAAGCTCTTTGTCTATTTTTTCTTCGTGGTCTTCCCAAACTAGTCCGTATTTTTTTCTTTTTAGCTCTGTTTCTATATCATTTAGGGTTATTAGAAGTTCAGGGTTTTCTTGTAATTTTGATCTCATTATTTTTATGTTGTTTAGTATTTTTTCTCGTTTTTCTTTTGATAGATTTGTGCTCATTTTTTTGCCTCCGATTGTTTTGTTTTTCGTTGTTATGGTATCACATTATTGTTATTTTAACAAGAGCAATGTAGTGAAAATAATAAAGAAATTGATGTGTCAAAAAATATTGACGGTAAACATTAATAAAAAGAGCCAAGTATTTATTATACATAGCTCTTTACTAAAACAATTATATTTAATTTACATATTATATTATTCATTATCATCGTTTTCATCATCTATTGAACCAAATAGTTCATCAAATTTCGCTTCTAATTCCTTCTGAATATCTAGCATTTCACCGTTTTCTGTTTCTGCTGTATTATCTACTTCCTGTTCATCATCAAATAATAATTCATTTAAATCGCTTTCAAATTTGTTGTTGCTTTCTGCTGTATCTTCCTTTTTTATTTTCTCAGTTTTATTTGAGTTTGTTGTTTCATCATCATCAAATAAATCGTCTAATGATTCAACATTCAAATTACTTTCCTGCTCTTCTTCTTCTAAATTAGCACCAACTTTATATGGATTAAATTTTCTCCATTCTCCACGTACACCAGCGTCAAAGTCATTGTGGTCTAATTTTAATTTATTAAATTCTTTTATCATATTTGATTTAAAATAGAAAAATTTTTCTGCTTTTACAGGCTTTAAGCCCTTTTCATAAATTATACAATAATCCATACTCATTCTTCTAAGTTCATCTGGTGTCATAAGTGCTCTGGCCATAATTTGATCAGATTCACCAGTACCACTTTTATGTCCATCTTTATCTTTGTTTTTTGAAATACTTTCTCTTGAAATTGTTTTTTCTCCAAGTGCTTTAGAAAAATATTCAACTGTTTTTGTTGAGTTACTTCCCAAGAATAAGTGGGTATCGCAGTTACCCATTATAGTTTCGTAAGATTTTTCATATATTGCTTCCAATTGATCCAAGTTTTGTAATATAACACTAAATGATATTTTTCTACTACGTGATGTTGATATTTTTTTATCAAAGTCTGGTATTTGTCCAATGTTAGCAAACTCATCAAGTATAAAAAATGTTGGTATTTTTAATTTTCCGCCATTATTATCAGCATAATCATATAATTGTTGAATCATTTGTGCAAAGAATATTGTTAATAAGAAATCGTATGCTGTATGTGTATCAGATGAAATTACATACACAGATGTTTTTACACTACCTATTCTTTCAAAATTTATTGTATCTGTAGATGTTACCTCTGCTATATCTTTTGAATCAAATTTACCAAGTTTTGCCTGTAGCGTTACTAATATTGAACTAAATGTCTTTTCAGAAGCTACTTCAACGTTTTTGTAATAAGTTCTTGCTGGATGGTCTATTGGTAAAACACTCATCATATCTTTTAAAAGACTTCCGCCATTACTATTTGCAGATGCGGCTCTTACAAGCTCCGCACAACTTGCTAAGTTCTGCTCTTCTGGTGGTCTTGTTGATTTCAAAAAATATATTAATGATTTTAATAACATTTCTGCTGTATCATCCCAGAATGGATCAGATGTACTGGAAGATTTTTCTTGTCCCTTTATTATTGTTGATGCTATAACGTCTACATCTAAATCACTTTTTATATGTGCTAATGGATTGTATCCATCACTATTTTTTGGATTAACCAAATTTAAAACTTTAATTTCATATCCATTTCTTTTCAAATATCCTGCTGTGTCATCATATAATTCACCTTTTGGATCTGTAAATACATATGATCCCAACTTTTGATATGCATTTGGTTTTGAGTATGATGCAGATTTACCAGCACCAGATCCGTCCAACAATTAATACATTAACATTTCCTGGTTTATCTACTGGTAAGTAATTCTTTTTTGCTAATATAATTCCAGAATTTTTACTTAATACTTTATATTGCTCTCCATTTTCACACCAATCACTAGATCCGTGCTCTATATTATGGTACTCTCCGTCATCTTTACTTTTTAATATTAAAATAACTCCAAAAGCTAAATAAAAAAATGAATAATATTCTAATACACTAATAGTATTTTGTTTATAGTCTCCGCTAAATGCTTTTACACGTATGCTAATATTAGTAAGATAACCTGTAATAATTGATTGAAATGAATCTAATTCTAAATTTCCTCTTGTATTTAATGAATCCTTATATGCAACAGATATAGGTATGATAAATACTATGGCTAACAATAGCCATAGTATTAAATAAACTAATAATTTTTTCTTCTTTTTTTCCGTAAAAAGCTTTTTCATATTTTCACCTTCTCATTTGTAATTATCTATTTCTTTCTTTATTATTAAATATTTCTTTCATTCTCTCTTTTAAATTTTCACTTACTTTGCATATAGCCTTCAATTTTTTATTGCCGTTATTATCTTTTACAACCTTAGCTCTAATAAATTCTGTTCCTTTTTTAATAACTCTATATGTGTGTGCTTGTGCTATTATTTCACAGTTTTCATCAGATAACCAAAATTTTCTATTATTCACATTGCTATCACTAACTCTTATTTTTTTATCATTCTCATTTGCTACAATTACTCTAACTTCGACGTCGCTACCGCCCATTAAAATACCTCCTTTTATTTTACACAATTTCAAAAGCTAAATATGGTTTGTTTGGCTTTAATTTACACTTTCCTTTTATTTCATTTGTTTTACTATCATAATATAAAATTGGCTTTACCTCTTTTCCTGTTTCAGGATCAATAATTGATATAGGCCTTTTTTTGTTTGGTGTGCAATTAAATTCTTTATAATATTCTGTGTCACTTTCTTTGTACAATGTATCAAATTTTACAGGTACGGGTTTTTTTGTTATTTTTACTTCATCATTTTTTAAAATTCCCATATTAACAGTAACTTTATCTTCCTCGAAAGATAGAAAAAGTAATTTGTTTCCAGATTTTTTTGGTTCATCAACAAAATACGTCCTTTTTATTTTATCATTTCTAAATTCTTCTATAGAATCTAATCTATCAATTGTGTATCTAGGATGTTTTTTTTGATTTTCTTTATTATCACTTAGTTCATAAATTACTGTATTAACTTTTTTTGAATCCATTATACTAAAATGTTTGCCTTGTATATATTCCATATAATATACACCCCTTTCCTATGCCTTCTACATAGTTTATCTTTCGCTCATAATACATTTTTTATTATATCACCAATTTTAATATTTTGTCAATCATTTATTTTATGTCTACTATATTATTGGGATTAAATTTTGATATTTTCTTTAATTTTAAAAATAGCTCTTTTTCTTTTTCAGATAATTTTTTTGGAATTACTACATTAATTTCAATTATAAGTTTTCCTCTTTTATTTTCCGTTATATAATATCCTTTGTTTGGAATAGATATTTTATCACCATTTTGTGTTCCTTTAGGAATTAATAGCGATATTTCGCCATCAATTCCACTAACTGATAATTTTGCTCCTAATGCAGCATCCCAAGGTGTTACATATAAATTAACATATATATCATCATTTACCAATTTGTATGTTCCATTATCTACAATATTTATTTTAGCTAAAAAATCACCGTCTTCTCCACCATTTTTTCCTTTTTTCCCTTTACCTTCAATTCTTATTATTTCGCCTTTTTTTATACCTTTTTTTATATCAATATCTATTTTTTTATTTTTATCTTTTTCATTATTGAATGATATCATTTTATGAGTTCCTTCAAAAGCCTCCTTTATAGATATATCTATTTGTACTTCTATGTTTTCTCCCTTAATTTGTTGTTTTTCTTCTGATGTTTTTTTTGTTAAATTTCCTCCAAAAAACATATTTACAATATCATTCACTCTAATTTCTCTTTCACCAGAATTTGCTTTTTGTATTTTTTTCCCAACATAATTATTCCAAGTTCTATCATACTTTTTCTTCTGAATTGGATCAGATAGTGTTCTATATGCTTCATTTATATCTTTAAATCTTTCTTCTGCATTTTTATTATTTACATTTACGTCAGGATGATATTTTTTTGCTTGCTCTCTATAAGCAGATTTTATTTCTTCTTGTGTAGATTTTATATTATTTGTTAAACCCAATATTTTGTAGTAATTCTTAAAAATCATAATATTTAACGTCCTTTCTACTTTTGTTCATTTTTTACTGCATTATAGCACCATTTAAAGGCTATTTCAATCGTTTTTTTAATTCATTTACTATTTCTATAAAATGCATTCCATTTGATGCTTTTATTAATATACAATCTTCGTCTTTTTTATTGTTAATTATATAATTTATTACATCATTATTGCTATTAAACTCATAAATTCCGCTTTTTTTCATTCCACAATTTTCTGCTTCTTTTGCAATATTTTTCGCTTCAGTACCGACAGTAATTAATATATCAATTTTATTTTTAGCTATTTCTTCACCTACAGCTTTGTGTAATTTTTCGGAAAATTCACCTAGCTCTAACATATCACCTAATATTGCAATTCTTCTGTTTGCTTTCATTTTAGATAAATTTTCAATTCCAGCCTTCATTGAATCAAAATTCGCATTATAACAATCATTTATTATTGTAATGCTTCCTACTTTGCTTACTTCCATTCTATTTTTCGTTAATTCAAATTTCTTAATACCAGAAATTATATTTTCTGTTTCTATATTTAAAGTTTCTCCAACACAAATTGCGCATAAACTATTATAAATAAATGGCTCTCCTCCTACGGGTACACTTACATCATAGTATTTATCATTTATTTTTACTTTATATCTACTTTCATTTGCCTGTAATTCAATATTTTCCGGCATTATATCGCTTTCACTTTTAATTCCAAAATCCATTACCTTATATTTTTTATTTTTTTCATTCCACATATGTAACATATCATTATCATTATTAATAATTAAAGTTCCATTTTCAGCTAATCCTTCTAATATTTCTAATTTTGCTTTTAATATATTTTCTCGAGAGCCTAAATTTCCAATATGTGCTGTTCCAACATTTGTTATCACAGCTGTTGTTGGTTTTACAATATTTGTAAGTAAGCTTATTTCACCTAGGTTGCTCATACCCATTTCTACTACCATTGCTTCTTCATCTTTTAAACGTAATATTGTTAATGGAACTCCTATATGATTATTAAAATTACCTTCTGTTTTTAATGTTTTATATTTTGTTGATACAACACTTGCTATTATATCCTTTGTACTTGTTTTTCCTACACTTCCCGTAATAGCTATTACTGGTATGTTATATAAACTTCTTTTATATTTTGCAATTGACTGTAATGCTTTTAATGTGTCTTGTACCAATATTATTGCTCTATCATTATATTTTTCTATTGTTTCTTCATCTAATGTTACATCTTGTAATATACAAACTTTTGCTCCTAATTCAAGAGCAGTTTTATAAAATTCACTACCATTAAATTTTTCACCTTTTAAACCAACATATGTATCATCTTTTTTTATTTTTCTTGTGTCTGTGCAAAAGTCTACACATTCTATGTTTACATTACCAATTATTAATTTTCCATCACATTGCTCTATTATATCTCTTACTTGTAAATTTTTCATTTAAATCACGTATAATCCCATTAAAATACTATGTAAATAATCGGATTACCTCTCCCTTCCTAAAAATTCTTTTAAATTATATGCTCTATATAAAAATTTTACAAGTTTTTATGAAAAAAATATATTGTTACTAATATCTTTGAAACAATTGCTTAACAATATAAATTATAAATATATTTTGTACGTAATTCTAAACAGTATTAAAAAAATATTTATAAAAATAAGGACGAAAATTTATATTTTCGTCCTTATTTTTATTCTTCTACTTTTCTGTTTGCAATTTCTATAGCTTTAGTAACAATATTTCCACAATCTTTAGATGAAACATTTTGCCATCCACCATCTTTTTTTACTTGTTCATATACTCCAAGCTCTTTTGCTATCTCTTCTTTTAAAGCTTCAGACATCATTGTCTTTTTCCTAGACATAACAAAAATCCTCCTTTGAAAAACTTGTATTTAATAAACATTGATTAAATTTTTATTATAAAAAATATTTTTAATTATTATTAAATTTTTTTATAATTAATTTTTTAATTATTTTTTTATTAATTCTTTTAATTATTATTAATTTAAAATACTATAAATATAACTAAAATAATTATCATAAATATATTATTTAATAGTAATTTATATATTTTATAAATTAATAATTATAGTTTTAAAATTAATTTATAATAATTGATTTTATTTCAATAATTAATTTTTAATAATTAATTTAAAATAATTTATTTTAAATAATTAATTTTATTAAATTATTATTTTATAATTAAAATTATAAAAATAATTCATAAATCTTAATTTTATTTAATCAATAATTATTTAAAACTAAATTTTAATTTAATCTTTTTTTATTATTTATTTGTTTTTCAATACTATTTTGTGCTTTTTTTATTTTTTTATAATAGTAATTTTTTACATTGTTAAAGTTCCTTCATCACTATTTAATATTACTAAAATATCTTCTTCTTTTCCTGTTTCAACATTTATATAAACTAAAAATTCTCTGTCATCAACTCTACCTTTAAATTCCCAACACATTATTTCTGTTTGAAATTCTGTTGGAATTATTGCTAATCTTTCACTTTCAATTTGTAAATTTTTATTTATTTTTGCTTTTGCTTCTTCTTTACTTACTTTTATTTGTGGCATTGTTCTTTGTGTATGTGAATTTAAATATCCTGTTGTTTCAATACCAAGTATTTCACCATTATCTAATGCAATTTTTACTTTTATTAAATCTGGATATACAATTACATTATCTTGTTCATATGCGAAATTTATAGTTTCTATTCCATCTCTTTTAGTAAAATATGTTTTTTTCATATTTTTAAAGCCTTTTTGTTCAAGGAAATTTTGTGCTACTTTATCAATATCTTCTTGTGATAATATTTCCGTAGTTACATCTCTATTATAATTCATTGAAATTATATGGCCACCTTTTTGTGAAATTGATACCCAAACAATCTCGTCATTTGTTGTTGTTATTATAAAATCATATGATTGTATATTTGCATTTTCTGTTAAACCATTGCTTTCAATTTTTTTAATTTTATCTTTTGAAATAAATTCTTCAACTTTATTTTTTGCTGTCTCCTCATCAATATCATCACCAGTTAAGCCTCTTCTTTCTGGATTTGTCATATGCTCTGAATATGCACCATCATATATTAAACCTGCATATTCATGAAAATTTTCTTCTAAAGAGCCAAAGCTATCTTGTGAAATATTACTTACCTGTTTTGCAAATGCAGGTGCTGCTTTATTTGTTAGTTCACCCCAAGTAATTCTTCCATCATTTATATCTAAAGATAACTGATTTAGTGTATTTTCTAATTGCAAACTATAATCGTGTAATTTATCCAAATTATCTAAATCTTCCTGACTTAGTTCTGTGTTATTAATAGTTTTTCTTGATAAAGAATAACTATAATCACTGACTTGATTCAAAAATTTTGCAGTATTCTCTAGCTCTACACTATTCATTGGTAGCATAGATAAATATGTTTGGGCTAAATTTGCTTCTCTCCATATATAAGTTAATGTTTCAGCACCACTTTCTGGCGAATTTGAAATTACAGATTTAGCAAGATATACTTCAACATCTTGTACATAATCTACTAATTGAAAAAATGCCATATTATAATTATTTTCAATTGATTGTCTATATTTTTTTTGTGTATTATATGAATAAATTACTATTAATATAAATGCAATCAATAATGCAACTGCCAATATATTTAATCTTTTACTTCTTAATTTTTTTCCAAAGTCTTTCATTTTAATTCTAAAATCACTCACAATATCATTCCTTATATAACATATTTAGGTTTTTAAATTGGTTACCTATAAACCTTTATTGTCTTAATTGATTTATCATATATTTATTTTTTTACTTATTCTCTGTCTATCTTTATTTATTTTCTGTTTATTTTTTATTTATTTTCCATTCATTTTTCATTTATTTTTTTATTTATTTTCTGTTTATTTTCTATTTATTTTTCATTCATTTTTATTTATTTTTTCTCTATTTTTTTATTTACTTTCTATTTATTTTCTACTCATTTCTCATTTGTTTTTATTTAATTTTTTACTTATTTTTTATTTACAAAAAATGTGATTTCCAATTGTCTTTATCTGTGGTCTTGACCAAATCCATTTATTAGTTGCTGTATTTGGATTAAAATAATATATTGCACCACCTGTTGGATCCCAGCCATTTAATGCATCTTGTGCAGCTTTTACTACTGTTGAATTTGATGCTATGGGTACATTTATTTGACCATCTGAAACTGCTGTAAATGCACCAGACTGGTATATTACACCAGCTATTGTATTTGGAAACTTAGAGCTTTTTACTCTGTTTAATATAACTGCCCCTACGGCTACTTGACCTTCATAAGGTTCACCTCTTGCCTCACCATTAATGGCTCTCGCTATTAACTGCACATCAGATGTATTATTATTTGTAGCAGCTTGAACAATATCTACATTATTCGTTTTAAATAATAGTACAAATAATGTAAAAACTATAAATATAGAGCATATAATAAAATATTTTAAACTTTTTTTCATCTTTCCTAATATAACCAATTATATAAAAAAATTAATTTATTAATTGATTAATTCCTTTCATTCTAATTTAATATATCTAGGTTTTAAGATACACCTATAAACTTTTTACTTTACAAATTTAAACAATTGTATAGCAATAGAGAAAATTACCCTAACAACTTTTAAATCTTCTAAATTTTTCTTGTTGTTTTTATTATAGTATGGTACAATTTTTTCAGATTATTTATGAAAGGTAGAAAAAATGAAAAAAATTCTAATTTTATACGCAGCTTATGGTGGTGGACATCTTTCTGCTGCTAAATCCATTAAAGAATATATTGATAATAATTTTGAAAATGTAGAAACTAACATAGTCGATTGTATTAAATATATAAATAAGGCTTTAGATAAAATAACAACTGGAGCATACAAAGAAATGGCAAAAAAAGCTCCTTGGGCTTGGAAACAAGTATATTATCATTCTGAAAAAGGTGCTCTTTCAAAAATAAGTAGTACAACAAATAAAGTTATATCTCGAAAGCTAAAAAGTTTATTTGAAGAGTACTCCCCAGATTTGGTAATATCAACTCATCCATTTGGTACACAGATGACTAGTTATTTAAAACGAAAAGGAAAAATAAATTGTAAATTAGCTACAATTTTAACTGATTTTGCACCTCACGACCAATGGCTTGTTGGAAATGAATATGGCGATTACTTTTTTGTATCAAATGATAGAATGAAAACATCGCTAGTAAATGATTTTAAAATACCCGATGAAAAAGTTTTTGTTACGGGAATACCATTGTCAAGCAAATTTTCATCTAATTTTAATAAAGATGAAATTTATAAAATGTTTAATTTATCACCTAATAAAAAAACAATATTATTTTTTGGTGGTGGTGAATTTGGACTTGGAAAAAGTAGAACTGTAGAAATTTTACAAACATTAACACACTATTTAGATAAATATCAAATAGTAGCAATTTCTGGAAAAAATCCGAAAATGAATCATGCTTTTAAGGACCTTGCAAATACATTAGAAGATTCAAGCTCATTAAAAATATATGAATTTATAGATAAAGTTCCAGAAGTAATGTCAATTTCTAGTTTAGTAGTAACCAAACCTGGTGGGTTAACAATTTCAGAAAGTTTAGCATCATCATTACCAATATTAGTAATAAACCCTATACCAGGTCAAGAAGAAGAAAATGCAGAATTTTTAGAGCAATCTGGTGTGGCAGTTTGGTTAAGAAAAAACGATTCTCCAGATATTGTAATATCAAACTTGCTAAAATCTGAAACTTTACTCGAATCAATGAAAGAAAAAACACATAATTTAGCTCATATAGATTCAACAAAACATATATGCGAAATATTAAAAAATGAATTAATTTAAATAAATTACAAAAACAGAGCATTTTTATATCTGCTCTGTTTTTCTATTTATGTGCATATTTAATAAATATTATTATTATAAATTGTTACTTGCTAAAACTATTATTAAAATAAAATCCGTAAAATTTTATTATTAACTTTATATGTGTTCACATACAAAAAATACACCTCATATTTTATTAAGGGGTGTATCTTTATGTTTTTGGATAATTTGACAGGTACTGAATTAGTAACGCTTGCTAATATTTTAGCTATTTATTTATCTGATGGATTATCTGCAGATCAAACAGCTACTCTTGGTGATTTCTTTTCTGCTTTGGGTACTAATATAACACTAATTTCAGATATCAAATAAAATTGTATATAACTTACACATAATTATTGCTTTAAAATTACATTTTTAAATTTCTCTTCTTCCTTCTAACGCTTTACTTAATGTAACCTCATCTGTATATTCTAAATCTCCACCAACTGGAATTCCATGTGCTATTCTTGTTACTGTTATCCCTAGTGGTTTTATCAATTTTGATAAATAAATAGCTGTAGCTTCTCCTTCTACTCGTGGATTTGTTGCTAAAATTACTTCTTTTACTGTTCCTTCCATTAATCTAGTCAATAGCTCTTTTATTTTTATATCATCTGGACCTATTCCGTTCATTGGTGAAATTGAACCATGTAATACATGATAAAGACCTTTAAATTCGTGTGTTTTTTCCATTGCGACTATATCTTTTACATCTTCAACTACGCATATTACAGATTTATCTCTTCCTGCATTAGAGCAAATTGCACATGGGTCTGTATCTGAAATATTATAACATATTGAACAATATTTTAAATTCTTTTTAGCATTTACAATTGCTTCTACAAATTCATTAGTTTCTTCTTGGCTAGCATTTAATATATAAAATGCCAATCTTGCAGCAGTTTTATTTCCTATACTCGGTAATTTTTCAAAAGCCTCAATTAATTTTTCTATTGATGGCGAATAATATGACATTTTCTAACCTTCCTTTCATGTTTGATTATTTAATTTTTATATTTATTTTTATATTTATTTTTATATTTATTTTTTTATTTATTTTTTATTTATTTTT
>FR878231.1 GCA_000434335.1 Clostridium sp. CAG:492 | reverse complement strand
ATACAAAATTAATGTATAATATTAAAAGATGTGTGAGTAGCTCAGTTGGATAGAGCGTCGGTTTCCTAAACCGCAGGTCGCAGGTTCAATTCCTGTCTCGCACACCATTATATTTATGGAGAAATTTATGCAAGAAAAGTATATGAAATTAGCTTTAAAAGAAGCAAAAAAGGCATATGATAAAAAAGAAATACCAGTAGGAGCAGTAATAGTAAAAGATGACAAAGTAATTGCTAAGGCACACAATTTAAAAGAGCTAAAAAATGATACGACAAAACATGCGGAAATAATTGCAATACAAAAAGCAAGTAAAAAATTAAACAGTTGGAGATTAGAAAATTGCGAAATGTATGTAACATTAGAACCATGTAGTATGTGTGCAGGAGCTCTAATTCAGTCACGAATAAAAAAGGTATATATAGGAACAATGGATTATAAAACAGGAGCATGTGGCTCTGTTTTAAACTTGTTAAAAGACTTTAAATTTAATCATATTGTAGAAGTTGAAAATGGAGTAATGCAACAAGAATGTGAAGAAATACTAAAGAATTTTTTTAAGGAACTTCGTAAGAGTAAAAAGAAAAAAAATACAATAGTATAATGTGTAAATGGTTTATAGGTAAATCCACAATAAAAACCTAAATATTTTTATGTAAGGAATTAAAAAATGGATAAAGATAGAATTCAAAAATTAAAATTTATAATTGCTATTTTTATAATAGTATTGGTTGTTGCATTTGTAATATTTAGAATAATTAAATATCAAACAGAAGGCGAAAAAAATATGCCATTTAATTTGTCTAAAATAATAGTAGTAAGTACTGCACAAAAAGAAGATATTTCGCAAGAAAATGAACAAAATAATATATGGAATTTTAATATTATTCAAACAAATGATGTATATATATCTATTGAAAGAAATAAAAATAATACTAAAAAAGATGAAAAAATAAAAAATATTTCAATCAACAATATTGAAGTTACAGAAAGTCCAGCAGTTGGAGTACTTAAACCATATATGCCAAATAGTTTAGAAGGAGAAAACTACAAATATAGTGATGAGTATGTAGTTAATGATAGTTTAACATATAGAGCATCAGATAAAACAGATTATAAAAACTTACAAATAGGCCAAAATGGAGGAAGTGTAGCAATCAGTTTTGCTAATAAACAAGTAGGAACATATTCATCTGCAGATGATACAGAAATAACATATGACGGAACAATGCTTTCAAAAATAGGAATAACAAATGAACAAGTAAAATCTAAAGTAGCATTTGATTTAATAATAGAATTAGATGATGGAAAAAAATATTCTGGAAGAGTTGAGTTAGATTTAAATTGTGATAATCTAATAGAAAATGGAAAATCACAAATAGAAATTACAGATTTTAGTAATATTATTTTTAAAAGAATATAAAATTAAATAAAAACACTTGATTAATATAAAAAAACATTATATAATCCCAATAGTATGAGAATAATGCTCTAACCTTTGTATGGAGAGCAATGTCAATAAAAGCCCATGAACCTTGTCAGGTCCGGAAGGAAGCAGCAATAAGTGGTAACTTTTATGTGATAATTGTTTTCCATAGAGAGGTTAGAAAGTTAAATAAAATCTCATACTATTTTTTTAGTAGAGGTGATATAATGTCTTATACAGCTTTATACAGAAAATACAGACCAAAAACTTTTGAAGAAGTAGTTGGACAAGAGCATATAACAAGAACACTAAGAAATCAAATAATATCTGGAAGAGTTGGTCACGCATATCTACTTAATGGAGGCAGAGGAACAGGAAAAACATCTACCGCAAAAATACTTGCAAGAGCTATAAACTGCTTAAATCCGCAAGATGGAAACCCATGCAATGAATGCGAAATATGCAAATCAGCTTTAAATGGATCATTAACAGATATTGTAGAAATGGATGCAGCATCAAATAATAGTGTTGAAGATATAAGAGCTATACGCGATGAGGTAAACTTTTTACCAACAGTTGCAAAATATAGGGTTTATATAATAGATGAGGTGCATATGTTATCAATAGGAGCTTTTAATGCTTTATTAAAAACATTAGAAGAGCCACCAGCTCATGTAAAATTTATATTAGCGACAACAGAACCACAAAAATTACCAGCAACTATTTTATCAAGATGCCAAAGATTTGATTTTAAAAAAATATCAAACGAATATATAAAAACAAGGTTAAACTATATATGTGAGCAAGATAAAATAAAAATTGAAGAAGATGCAATAAATACAATTTCAGTTTTAGCAGAAGGTGCAATGAGAGATGCAATAAGTATATTGGAGCGATGCTTGCAAGAAGGTACGGAAATAATAACAAACGAACAAGTAAAAGAGCTTGTTGGAATTCCTAAGTTAGAATCAGTAAATAAAATTATAAATGATATTTTAGAATATAATATAGATGATGCAATTAAAGATGTAAATGAAACATTAGCAGATGGAAAAGATATATCAAATTTAATTTGGGAAATAATAAAATATGTTAAAGATATATTAATATACAAAACAACAAAAAAATTGGATTTATATAATGCAAAAGAACTAGAGCAAATACAAACATTAGCTGAAAAATCAACAAAAGAAAGATTATTAAACATAATATTTTTCTTATCTGATTTATCAAATGAAATAAAAATGACAACACAAAAAACAATAATGTTTCAAGTAGGAATAATGAAATTATGTACAAAAGAAACAGAAAAAATAAATAATGTAAATATGCAAAATGAAAATTCAAATACAAATAATAACGAAAATAATGCTAAAAAAATAACAGAAAATGCATCACAAAATATAGCAGGAAATAATATTGAATTATCAAATGTAAATAATAGAATATCTAACTTAGAAAATAAATTACAAAAAACAGTAAATGCAGTACAAAAATTATTAACAAATCCACAAGTTATCAACAATTCTGCAAAAAATGTGGATAACCCTACCGAAAAAAAGCCAAATTCAAGTTTTAAATCAAGTAGTAACAATCAAAATATAAAAAATTTAATGACAGACCAAACTGATGGAAAAAAAGTTGAATGTTGGGGAAAAGTAGTTGGTAGTTTAAAAGAAAGTGGAAAAGTAATGTTATATTCAAACTTAGCAAAGTCAAATGCTGTTGAATTAAACGATATGACAATAGGCATAAGTTTTCCAGAAGGACTAACACCATTTGGAAAATCTGTAATAGGAAAGTCTGAAAATGTTACGGAATTAAACAGGTTAATATCTATGGAATATGGAAAGCCAATGCAAATAAGATTAATTAATAATAATAATGTGCAACCTAATGAAAATTCAATTGATAGCATTGTAAAAGGATTAGATTTGCCATTAAATATTATAGAATAAGAATAAATAATAAGGAAGGATTGATACATATGTCAAAAAGAGGAGGATTCCCAGGAATGGGTGGATTTGGTGGAATGAACATCAACCAATTAATGAAAGAAGCAAAAAAAATGCAAGCTGATTTAGAAAAATCACAAGAAGAATTAGGAAGCAAAGAATTTAACGCAACAGCAGGTGGAGGAGCAATAGAAGTAATAGTATCTGGAGACAAAAAATTAAAAAATATATCAATAAAACCAGAAGTGGTAGACCCAGAAGATGTAGAAATGTTACAAGATTTAATACTAACATGCGTAAATGAAGCACTAAAAAAAGCAGAAGATGCACAAGCTTCAGAGTTTGGAAAATACAACATACCAGGAATAATGTAATAATTGAGCACATAAAGCTCAAAAAAAGGTTGAGCATTTTATTAAAATGTTTAATCTTTTTTTATTTATTTT
>FR878230.1 GCA_000434335.1 Clostridium sp. CAG:492 | reverse complement strand
AATAAAATTAGAATAATTGGTCAAATGCTATCTTTATAAATTTTGTTATGATAAAATAAATACATATAAATTTTAGGAGGTAAAAAAATGATTGGTGTAACTAGTAATTTATATGAATCAAAAGAATATTCTGATATTCGAGAAGTAATTAAAGATGGTATAAATAGATATCCAGATTGTGTAGCTTTCACAATAAAAAATAAAGAAGGAAAAGATATACAGTATACAGATATAACATATGCAGAGTTTGAAAAAGAAATTAATAGCTTAGGAACAGGATTATTAAAACTAGGTTTAAAAGATAAAAAAATAGCTATAATTGGACCTAATAGCTATGAATGGGTGTTATCATATATTTCAGTATTATTTGGAATTGGAATTGTTGTACCATTAGATAAAGGTCTACCTGCTCAAGAAATAGAAGATTCAATAATAAGAAGTGATGCAGATGCTCTTATATTTGATCCAAAATATATAGATATAATAGAAGATATAAAACAAAGATCAACTACAAAAGTAAAAGAATTTATTTGTATGAAAGAAGTTGAATCAAAAGAAATAAACAATATTCCAAAAATAAAAAAGATAGGAAAAGAAGAGCTTGATAAAGGAAATAAGGAATTTTTTGAATTAAAAATTGAACCAGAAAAAACAAGTATTATATTATTTACATCAGGAACAACATCACTTTCTAAAGCTGTAATGTTGTCTCAAAAAAATATTGCATCAAATGTACATTCTATGAATGCTGCTGAAAAATTATATAATACAGATGTTAATTTAGTAATGTTGCCATTTCATCACACATTTGGTTCAACAGGTATAATATTAATGTTAAATAATGGTGTTCGTAATGTATTTTGTGATGGGCTAAGACATATACAAGAAAATATGAAAGAGTATAAAGTATCAGTATTTGTTTGTGTGCCACTTATATTAGAAGCAATGCATAAAAGAATATTATTAGAAGTAAAAAAACAAGGAAAAGAAAAAACAATAAATCGCGCTAAAAAATTAAGTAATGCACTATTAAAAGTTGGAATAGATGTACGAAAAAAATTATTTAAACAATTACTAGACAAATTAGGCGGAAACATGCGATTTGTAGTAAGTGGTGCTGCAGCAATAGATAAACAAGTTGCCGAAGATTTCAATAGCTGGGGAATACTAACAATACAAGGATATGGATTAACTGAAACATCTCCGGTATTATGTGCGGAAAATGAAAAATGTTTAAAATTAGGATCTGTAGGAATACCATTAATAGATGTAGAAGTAAAAATTGATAATCCAAATGAAAAAGGTATTGGTGAGATAATAGCAAAAGGTCCAAATGTAATGCTTGGATATTATAAAAATGAAGAAGCAACTAAAAACAGTTTAATTGATGGATGGTATCATACAGGTGATTTGGGTTATATAGACAGAAGTGGATATTTATTTATAACTGGAAGAAAGAAAAATGTAATTGTATTAAAAAATGGAAAAAATATATATCCAGAAGAAATAGAAGTATTAATTAATAATTTACCATATGTAACAGAAGCATTAGTATTTGGATATCCAAAAGGTGATGATTTAATATTATCAGCTAAAATAGTATATGATGAACATTATGTAAAAAATAATTTTAAAGATTTATCAAAAGAAGAATTTGAAGAAAAAGTATGGAATGACATAAAAGAAATAAACACAACAGTTCCAAAATACAAGCATGTTAAGAAAATAATTGTCACAGACGAACCAATGATAAAAACAACAACAGCAAAAATAAAAAGATTTGAAGAAATAGAAAAAATTATAAAAGAAAAACAAATAGAATTATAATAAAAAGGTTTATAGGTAAATCCATTAATAAAACCTAAATATTTATATAAGGAGTATATGAATATTAAAAAAAATATATCATATAAAAAGACTATGGAAAGAAAATTCATATTAGCTAGTAACAATAATGGTAAGATAAGAGAAATGAAAGAAAAATTAAATCCATTAGGAATAACTGTAATTTCGCAAAAAGAAGCGGGATACAACATAGAAGTTGACGAAACAGGCACAACATTTGAAGAAAATGCAACATTAAAAGCAGAAGCAATCTATAAATTAAGCAAATTACCAGTAATATCAGATGATAGCGGATTAGAAATTGACGCATTAAATGGAGAGCCAGGAATATATTCTGCAAGATACGCAGGAGAAAATGCAACAGATGAAGATAGAAGAAACAAAGTATTAAATTTAATGAAAAATGTGGAAAAAGAAAAAAGAACAGCAAGATTCACATGTGCTATATGTTACATAGATGAAGATGGAAATAAACACATCTTCAAACAATCATGTGAAGGAACAATAGCCACAGAGCCACATGGAGTAAATGGTTTCGGATATGACCCAATATTTCTGGTAGGAGAAAAAAGCTTTGCAGAGCTTTCAAACAATGAAAAAAATAAAATAAGTCATAGAGGAAAAGCAATAGATGAATTTGTAAAATATTTAAAACAAGAAGAAAACTAAAAGAAATTTTACAAAAATCATTAGCCAAAAAGGCTAAACGCAAATTACAAAAACAGGAGTGAACACAAATGATATATGAATTTGAAGTACCAGGCAAAATAATTGGAAAAGGAAGACCACGTCTAAATACATACACAGGAAGTGTATACACACCAACAAGAACCAAAGACTACGAATCACTAATAATGCAATATTTCCTATTAAAATATCCAAGATACAAACCATTTGAAGGTAGAGTACAAGTAGAAATAAATGCCTTATTCGAAGTACCAAAAAGCACAAAAAAAGCCGACAAAGAGCTAATGCTATCAAACCAAATAAACCCAACAAAAAAACCAGATATAGACAACATAGTAAAAATAATACTAGACGCAATGAACGGAATAGCATTCAAAGACGACACCCAAATAACAAAACTAAATGTCGAAAAAACATATTCAACCCAAGAAAAAGTACAAATAAAAATAAGCCAATACTAAAATGGGAAAAATGGAC
>FR878229.1 GCA_000434335.1 Clostridium sp. CAG:492 | reverse complement strand
AGGACCGTCCCTCTTTTTCTTCTTGCAGGACCGTCCCCCTTTTCTCTGCGTTTTTTATTCTACGCTTTTTAAACTTTCTATCATGTCTATTTTCTTTAGGGCGAAGTATGTTGCTATATTTACTATTATGCTGAAGCCTGTTGTTAGTGCAATTGCGTATATGTAGCTTATTGGTTCTATTGTTGGTTTGAATCTTAGCATATTTATTTCGCATGTTTTTAGAATAAATGCGTTTAGGAAATAGCCTCCTATTAAGCCTAGTATTGTTCCTATTATTGTTAATAGTATTGTTTCTCTTGCTACATATGAATATACTTCTTTGTCATAAAAGCCTAGTACTTTTATTGTTGCGAGCTCTCGTATTCTTTCACTTATATTGACATTTTGTAAATTGTATAATACTACAAATGCTAGTAATCCTGCTGATACTATTAAGATTATTACAACATAATTTAATGAGCTCATCATATTATCTATCTGACTTGTTAAATTACTTATTACACTTACACCTGAAACCTCATTATCATTCATTATTGCTTTTGATAATTCATTTATTTTTTCTTCTGATAATTCTTTATTTTTTGTAAATAATATATTAGTACTGTAATCCTTTTTGAATAGATTCTGATATGTTTGCTTTGACATATATGCATAATGATATACATAATTTTCAACAATATTAGAAACTTTAACATCTATTTCATTATCGTCTAAATCTTTTATTTTTACTGTATCTCCTTGTTTTACATTTAAAAGTTGTGCTACTTTATCTGTTATACAAATTTCGTTTTCTTTTAAACTTACTTGATTTTTTGTTTTGACATCTTTTATATTTATTAATCCTTCAAGTTTATTTTCATCATCTGGAACTATCATTATTAAACTTTCAGATTTATCATCTTTTTGAGCTGTTACTGATGTCATATATGTTGCTACAACCTTTTCAATTTCGTCTTTATTTTTTAGCTCTTGAATATATTTATCTTTTTGATTTTCATCATTTCCACTTTTTAATGTAATTTGCATATCATAATTAAATACATTTTCATATTCTAGTGGGATTATACTTTTTATTGTATTTTTTAATCCAAATCCAGTTACAATAAGAGCTGTACATCCTAATATTCCTATTATTGTCATTAAAAATCTCTTCTTATATCTAAATATATTTCGAACTGTAACTTTTCTTGTAAAAGACAACCTTTTCCATATAAATGGTATATGCTCTAACAATACACGCTTTCCTATTTTTGGAGATTTCGGTCTCATTAACGTAGCTGGAGTATTTCCAAGCTCTTTTAATGCAGAATATATTGTTGCACCTATTATACAAATACTTATAAGACCTAATCCTAACATACCATAAAACATATTAAATTCAGCTTTAAATCCGGATATTTGGTACATCATTTGGTACATTTTAAATATAATTGTTGGGATTAAAACAAAACCTACACACATACCCAAAATTCCACCTATTACTGTTGCCAATGTTGCATAAATTACATACTTACTTATTATTTGAAATTTATTATATCCTAATGCCTTTAATGTTCCAATTTGAGTTCTTTGCTCTTCTACCATTCTTGTCATTGAATTTAATGATATTAATGTTGCTACTATAAAAAACACAATTGGAAAAACATTTCCTAAATTTTTTATACTATGCGTATCTTGAATATAACTGTTATATCCATCATTATTATATCTATCAAAAATGTACCATTTGGGGCTTTCTATATCTGCAATTTTTGATTTAGCATCAATTAATTCTTTTTCAGCATCATTAATTTTTTTATTATATTCATTTTTACTTTTTTCAAGTTCTTCTTCACCATTTTTTATTTTTTCTTTAGACTGTTCAAGCGCTTTTTTAGCATTTTCTATTTTGGTTTGAGCCTCTTTTTTACTCGCATTTAAGGTTTTTTCTTGTTTTTGTAACTCTTTTTTTCCATTGCTTATTTGATTTTTAGCTTTTTCAATTTCACTTTTTGCTGTTGAAATTCCGGATTCAATCGATTTTATGCCAGATTCCAGCTCATTTTTATTTTTATTTAATTCATTCAGTTGTTGTTCAAGTGATAATTTAGTTTGCTCTAATTGTTTTCTTTGATCAGCTGGCAAATTATTATTTTTTAGTGATTCTATAATATTTTTATAATTTGCATTTATTTTATCTATTCCACTATTTACATCATTTAATTTTGTATTTAAATCATTTTTTTGTTTTTCATATTCTTCAATTTTCGAATTGACTTCTTTTTCCTTACTTGATAGCTCATTTTCAGATTTGCTTATTTCCTCTTTTGCAGATTTTATTTGTTTTTCAGCAGATGAAAACTTAGATTCCGCTTCTTTCTCATTTTTACTAATTTTCGCTTCTGCAGACTCAATTTTCTTTTTTCCATCATTAAGCTCTTTTTCCGCATCATCAATTTTAGTTTGACCATTTTGCTTTTCTTCATTAAAAGTTTGCTCTGCATCATTTAATTTATTTGTAGCAGATGTAATTAATTGATTATATCTAGCTTGCTCCCTTTGGTCTTTAATTTTTTCAACATTATCAGTTATATTATCTATATAATTTTCATATTCATCTGTTGAAGTTGTATATTCATTTGCATTTTTTACTTTTGCATATATTCGTGTGTATATATCATTTGCATTAATATTTTTATCAGATATATACATAAAATAATCAACAGATCCAGAGCCTAAATTACTTGTTCCTCTGTTTCTTGATATATATAATGGACTTTTTACAGTTCCAACTATTTTTAACTTATTTTGCTTCAAATAATTGACTTTATCACCATTATCATTTGTAGAATCTTCAACCTTTAGATCTATATAATCACCAATTTTTTTATTTTTCTTTTTCAAAAAACTATCTTCCACAACACATTCATCTTCATTTATTGGAAGATTTCCTTCTAAAACTATCGGAACATTTATATTATTTGCACATAATAATTTCACAACAATTTCTTCATTGTCATTTTCAATTATGGCGTCTTTTTCATATGTTCCTTCAACTTGATCTATTCCATCAATTTTAGCAATTTCATTTAAATCATCATTAGTTAATCCCAATGTAGATACAATTTCTAAATCATATATGTTTTGCTCTTTATAATATCTGTCTATTGTATCAATCATATCTGGTGAAGTTGCTTTTATACCAGCAAAGAATCCCACTCCTAAAAATGCCATCATTAATATAGAAATAAATCTTTTTAATGTATTTTTTATTTGTTTTACACTATCTTTAATTAAAGCTCTTTTCATAAACACACTCCTTTACCATTCAATTTCTTCAATTGGCTTAGGATTTGGATTTATTTCCATACTTTCAACACTACCATTTTTAAATCTTATAATTCTATCTGCCATAGGAGCTAATGCGCCATTATGTGTTATTATTAAAACTGTCATATTTTCTTTTCTTGCAGTATCTTGCAATAATTTTAATATCTGTTTACCAGTTTTATAATCTAAAGCACCTGTTGGTTCATCACATAAAAGCAATTTAGGATTTTTAGCTATAGCTCTTGCAATAGCAACTCTTTGCTGTTCTCCACCTGAAAGTTGTGATGGAAAATTATTTTTTCTGTCTTTTAGGCCAACCTTTTCTATAACTTCATCTACATTTAAAGAATCATTACAAATTTCAGTCGCCAATTCAACATTTTCCTTTGCAGTTAAATTTTGAACTAAATTATAAAATTGAAATACAAAACCAATATCATTTCTTCTATATTGTATAAGCTCTTTATTTTTTAGTCTCGTTACATTTTTTCCATCAACCAAAACAAGACCACTTGTTGCTGAATCCATACCACCTAATATATTTAAAGTAGTAGTCTTTCCAGCACCAGATGGTCCAACAATTACAACAAGCTCTCCTTTTTCAATTTCAAAATTTGTATCATCTAGGGCCTTTATTGTAATTTCCCCCATTTTATATTCTTTAATAACATTTTTAAATTCTATATATGCCATATCGCACCTCTTTTGTAATTTTTTTATATTGTATATTTATTTTAGTAAAATTTCAAGTTTGGC
>FR878228.1:2067-2556 GCA_000434335.1 Clostridium sp. CAG:492 | reverse complement strand
CTATATTTATATTTTTATAAAAAAATTCTTCATCAGTCATATTCCCTCCTAATTTCTCTTTTCCAATTTTTCTAAAATATTGGTTCTACATATGTATTTAGGTTCTGCTTGTCTTTTATTTATTGTACTTAAACCTTTTAATGTTTGTATTAAATCTCCTTGTATCATTTTGTTGTTGTATTTTCTTGTAAATACTTGTATTAATTCCATTTGCTCAATATCGTTTTTTATTCTTCTTCGTTCTTGTCTAATATCTTTTAGCAATTTTCCAGCTTTTGCATATCCTCCTGCGTTTAAATTTCTTGCTTCTATGTAATGCAATATATCTTGTTGTTGCATATCTATTCTTTTTAGCTCTTCGTTTTTATTCTTTAGTTGCTTATCTATATCTTGGAAGAAGTTAAGCATATATTTTAATAATTCCTCTACTTCCATTAACATTCCTTTCCGCTTCCTCGTAGTAGCCCTGTTTGGTAATTAAAAATTATT
>FR878228.1:0-1933 GCA_000434335.1 Clostridium sp. CAG:492 | reverse complement strand
CCAATTCTCCATTTTTTTATAATTGCATCTTTATCCATTGTTTTCCCCCCTTCTAGCTTGCTATTTTATATATTGCAACACTTTTACCTGTTACACTATCTCTTGTTTTACCAACTATAATTACTTGTCTTTTTTCTAGTAAATGAGTTAACCTTGGACTTGCATTATTTCTATCTGGTGTATTTGTGTAACCTGCTAAATACATCTCTTCTGCTATCTCTCTTGCTGTCCTTTCTATTCCATCTTTTAAGATTTCCAGTACTTGTGCCTCTCTCTCGTTTATATTTACTTTTATAAAACTTTCTCTTCTAGTTTCTCTTGTTATTTCATTCATTTGTTTTCACTCTCCTTTAAAACTACTGTTCCCTGTAAAATCCCTTTTATAGCTTTTATTTTGTTTTGTATTTCTAAATTAGCAAATGCTTCTTGAGTAATCTCTACCATCTCATCACCCCTTTAAATTCACTATTTGCTTTGTTGAATTTCAAGTCTATTTTTCCAGTTTCTCCTGCTCTTTGCTTTGCTAGTTTTAATGTTATATCTACTACTGTTTCTGTACTTTCCGCTTCTTGGTATAAAAATAATATATTATCTGCATCTTGCTCTATTGCTCCACTTTCTCTTAGATCCGCAAGTGTTGGCTCTTGTCTTGCTGCATTTCTATTTAATTGGCATAATCCAACTATTGGTATATTTAGCTCTAAACTTAATAACTTTAGTGTTCTTGTTATATCTGCTACTTCTTGCTCCCTGGAATTAAATTTTCCTTTGTTTTTTATTAGTTGTATATAATCAATTACTATTAGTCCTAAATTGTTCTTATTTTTTAATTTACGGGCTATATTCTCTATATGTTGTATTGTTCTTGCCTTTGTTATTAGGTGAATTGGTAGCTCTGCTATTTCTGCACTTACTATACCTACTTGCTCTAGCTCTTTTGTTTCTAATGTTCCCATACGCATTTTATAACTATTTATTCTTGCCCTTCTGCTTATTAATTTTTGTATTACTTGTGTATCAGACATTTCTAAACTTATTATTGCAGTTTCTGTTCCTCTTTCTGCTATATGTTCTGCTATTTGCAATGCTAATGTTGTCTTTCCTACGCCAGGTCTTGCACCTATTATCGTTAGCTCCTGTTTATGTAATCCACAAATCATTTTGTCTAAATCTGTTATTCCTGTATATAGTGTGTAATCTGGTTTCTGCAATGTGTTTTTTTCTATCTCCGTAGATGTTTCCACTACTTGTTCTACAAAAGTCTGTTCTTTTTCGTTTATCTCCGCTATTTTATTTATTTGCTTTATTTTATCTTGCATAAATATATCTATGTTTTCCGCTTCCATCAGCTCTGTAATACTTTTCTGTAATAATGCCATTAGCTTTCTTTTTTTAGATAGCTCTATTACTTGGTTATATATGTAATCTGCTGTTGTTGCATATACATATTCACTTAAACTTGTTAGATACTCTATTACCTGTTTATTATTTGCACTTATTCTGCTTTGCAAGGAAATTATGGATATTTCCTTTTTCTCTGCTTTTAACTCATTTATTGCTTTTATTATTCTTTTGTTCCTTTCAAATGCAAAATCTGTTTCATCTAGTACATAATCCTCTTGCTCATATATCAGGTAGTACAGCATCGCTTTTTCTAGCTCTTCATCATTCATTTTGTTGCACTCCTTTTCTCTTTATTATTTCTTCGTATGTTGTTTTGCCTCTTACTATATCTGCATACTCTTCTTCTGTTAAAATACTTGTATCTATCTCTTTATAATTTTGTTTAGGCTTTTCTTCTTCCTTTTCCGTTTTTGGTTTTTGTTCGTTCTGCACATCTGCTAATACTTTATATCCTTTGTTTAACCAACTTCTTAATATTCCGTTTATGTATTTAGCTGTTCTTATATTAGCTGTAGATGCTGTTTTTATT
>FR878227.1 GCA_000434335.1 Clostridium sp. CAG:492 | reverse complement strand
TTACTCCACTTTCATAATCTCTTGTTCCAATAACATCATAATTTGCTAAAGTTTTTGGTGGATTTTTTCTTAAATTTTCTAATATAGCTTTTATTTTTTCTGCTCCATCTATTCCCTTCATTGTAATTGCAATTTGACCTTCTTTATAATATCCATATTTTTCATAAATATTAATCATTTGGTCCCATAAAGTTAAACCTTCATTTTTATAATAAGCAGCTGCTTCACATAGAGCCATAACTGCAACAATTGCATCTTTATCCCTTGCATGCGTTCCTATTAAACAACCATAACTTTCCTCAAATCCAAATACATATTCATTTTCTTTTGTTTTTTCGAATAATTTTATTTGCTCTCCTATATATTTAAAGCCTGTTAAAACTTCAATTAATTTTACGCCATACTCTTTTGCAATTGCAGCAGCCATATTTGATGAAACAATTGTAGTTATTAACGCTCCATTTTTTGGTAATATTCCTTTTGCCTTTTTTTGAGATAATTCATATTCCGCAATTAATAATGCAGACATATTTCCTGTAAAAGGCATATATTCATCAGTTTTTGTATCTTTTGCATAAATACCCAATCTATCAGCATCTGGGTCTGTTGCAAGTACTATATCTGCATCAACTTTATGTGCTAAATCTAGTGCTAAAGCAAAAGCCTTTTTATCTTCTGGATTAGGATATGTTACTGTTGAAAAATTACCATCTGGTTTTTCTTGCTCTGGAACAACATAAACATTTTCAAATCCTATTTCTTTTAAAATTCTTTGAACTGGCAAGTTACCTGTTCCGTGTAATGGTGTATACACTATTTTTAAATCTTTTTGAACTTTTCTAATTATATCTTCATTTAAAACTAATTTTTTTAATTCATCAATATATGCATTATCAACTTCTTCACCAATTTCATTATATAATCCTGATTTTTTTGCATCTTCTAAAGTCATGTCCTTTATTTCTGAAAAATCAGTTACAGCTTTAACTTCATTCATAATTTCTTTATCAACAGGTGCAACAATTTGTGCTCCATCTTCCCAATAAACCTTATATCCATTATATTCAGCTGGATTATGACTTGCAGTAATTACAATTCCTGCAATACAACCTAAATGTCTTAAAGCAAATGATAATTCTGGAGTAGGTCTTAAAGATTCAAAACGATATGTTTTAATTCCATTTGCATTCAAGCATAATGCAGTCCATTTACTAAATTCAATAGACATATTTCTTGAGTCATATGCAATTGCAACTCCCTTATTTTCTCCATGATTTTTCTTAATATAATTTGCTAATCCTTGTGTAGCCTGAGTTACAGTATATTTATTCATTCTATTTGTACCAGCACCAATTATTCCTCTTAATCCTGCAGTACCAAATTCTAAATTCTTATAAAATCTATCTTTTATTTCATTTTCATCTTTTAAATTTTT
>FR878226.1 GCA_000434335.1 Clostridium sp. CAG:492 | reverse complement strand
GAATAATATGATTTTAATTACATTACTTTGCATTATTGTATGAAAAAAGTTGTAACTACCATATTGGTAATTGCAACTTTTTTATACACATATTATTATTCTTGAGTATATGGTAACATAGCAATTTGTCTACATCTCTTTACTTCTAAAGTAATATCTCTTTGATGTTTAGCACATGCACCTGTAGCTCTTCTTGGTAATATTTTACCTCTTTCATTAATGAATTTCTTTAATTGTTCTGGATTTTTATAATCTAATACAAGATTTTTGTCTTTACATAAAGGACAAACTTTCTTTCTTTTCTTGAATTTAGGATTAAAATCATCATCATTATTATTTCTGTTATTTCTTCTATTATTTTTCTTATCAGCCATTTTATTTTTTCCCCCCTAACTATTAATTAAAATGGTAGGTCATCTCCGGAAAATGTTTCAAAGTCTGAATTTTCACTTGCACCAGTGTTTTGTGTTGGCATTGCTCCAAAAGTAGCATCGAAATTAGAGTTTCCACCCATATCTCCGTCTCTTTTGCTATCAGCAAAGTATGCTTCTTCAGCAATAACTTCTGTTACATAGTGTTTTTGACCTTGTTCATCATCCCAAGTTCTTGTTTGTAATCTTCCGATTATTCCAACTTGTTGACCTTTTTTAAAATATTTACTACAAAATTCACCTAATTTGCTCCACGCAACTATATTAAAGAAATCAGCTTGTCTTTCTTCACCTGGACGAGCAAATCTTCTATTTACAGCTAATGAAAATGAAGCAACTAATGTATTATTAGTTTGTGTGTATCTTACTTCTGGGTCTCTTGTTAATCTTCCCATTAATATAACTTTGTTCATAATTTCACCATTCCTTTATTTATTAATAAAGGCCTTTTTTTACAATTATTAATCTTTTTTTACTGTCATGAATTTTATAATTTCATCTGTTATTCTGTAATTTCTTTCAAGCTCTGCAATTAAGTCAGAATTAGCCTCGAAATGGAATACTGCATAAAATCCTTCTGAGAATTTTTTTACATCATAAGCTAATTTTCTTTTTCCTAATTCATCAACTTTTTCTACTTTACCATCATTATTAATTAAATCTGTAAATTTTGAAATTAATGCTTTTATTCCTTCTTCATCTACAGTTGGATTAATAATGATAACACTTTCGTATTTATTCATTATTTTTTCACCTCCTTATGGATATAAAACCTACACTTTTTGTGCAAGTAAGGAAAGATAGTTTACTTACTATTTTTCTCAATAGTGGTATTTTATCACAAAAATGCCACTAAATCAATACCATTTTTGTATTATTTATTGACTTTTTTCTACAAAATAATATAATATTTTACATATACA
>FR878225.1 GCA_000434335.1 Clostridium sp. CAG:492 | reverse complement strand
ATAATTTATACTTGATTAATTACCAATTTTAATATATGATATACAAAGAAAATCAACATATGAAAGGTGAAAGAAGATGTACTTAAAGAGATTAGAATTGCAAGGATTTAAATCTTTTGCAGATAAAACAGTTTTAGAATTTAAACCAGGAATTACCGCTGTAATTGGACCAAATGGATCTGGAAAAAGTAATATTTCAGATAGTATTAGATGGGTTCTTGGTGAACAAAGTATGAAATCATTAAGAGGTGCGAAATCAGAAGATATTATTTTTGCTGGAACACAAAATAGAAAATCTTTGGGATTTGCAGAAGCATCTATTGTTATAGATAATACAGATGGTGAGTTACCTGTGGAATACGCAGAGGTTATTGTCACAAGAAAGATATATAGAAGTGGTGAGACTGGATACTTTATAAATAAAACACCATGTAGATTAAAAGATATTTTAGAGCTATTTATGGATACTGGTATAGGTAAAGATGGCTATTCTATAATAGGTCAAGGTAAGATTGATGAAATTTTAAGTAATAAATCCGAAGATAGAAGACATATTTTTGAGGAGGCTGCTGGTATTGTAAAATATAGAGCAAGAAAATCAGAATCTGAAAAAAAATTGGAGCAAACTAAATTAAATTTATTAAGAATAAATGATATCTTATCTGAAATTGAAACAGGACTTGATCCTCTTAGAATTCAATCAGAAAAAGCAAAAAGATTTTTAGAGCTACATGAATCTTTAAAAGATATTGAAGTTGGATTGTTTATTCATAATATTGAAACATATAAAGAAAAACTTGAGCAAGTTGTTGAAGATTTAAAAATATTAGAAAATCAAAAAAATGATGAAGAAAAAAAATTAAGTAATATTCAAAATAAAAAAGGCACATTGAAAAAACAAATAGATGAATTAATTGAAGAAATAGAAAAGTGTCAAAATATTGGATTTGAAAGCACAAATCAAATAGAAAAAATTAATTCTGAAATAGGAATTTCAAATGAAAAGATATTACATAATAAAGAGAATAATGAAAGGCTTTTATCAGAAATTGAAGATTCAAAACAAAAAATAAAAGATTTGCAAGAAGAAAAGGATACCAAAAAGCAAAAAAAGGATTCTTTATTTTCTAATAAAGAAAAATTTGAAAAAGAGCTTGAAGAAAAGGAAGCTGAATTAAGCAAACTTACAAAAGGACTATCTACTAAAGAGCTTGAAATTGAAGCTAAAAAGCAAGTAATAGAAAAAAATACTGATTTAAAATATGAAAAAAACATAGAAATAAGTTCTTTAGATGCTAATTTCGAAAATATTGAAAAAAGACAAAAAAGCATAAAAACAGAAATACAAGAGACTGTATCAGAGCTTGATAGAACTAGAACACAAAAACAAGATATGTCAAAAGAGTTCCAAAAAATTGAATCTGAAAAAAATAGTGCTACTAAAGAATTAGAGGAAAATTCTAATAAAAAAGAGGAAATTGAAAATAAAATAAAAGAATTTAATGAGCAAATTGACAAAATGTCTTATGAGCTTAGAATGAAAGATTCTAGACAAAAATTCTTAATTGAAACTGAAAAAGAAAAAGAAGGATATGCGAAAGCTGTTAAATTATTATTAACAGATTGTGATAAAAATGCAGATTTAAATAAAGGTGTACATGGAATTATAGCAAATTTAATTTCTGTTGATAAAAAATATGAAACTGCAATTGAAATGACTTTAGGTGGAATGCTACAAAATATTGTTACAGACAATGAAGAAGTTGCAAAAAAATTAGTAAATCACTTAAGAGCAAATAATATGGGAAGAGCATCTTTTTTACCGATAACTTCAATTAAAGGTAGTAAGATTGATAAAATAAAAGGAAAATTTCCAGGTGTAATTGGTGTGGCAGCAGATCTTGTTAAATTTGACAAAAAATATACTCAAATAGTTTATAATTTATTGGGAAGAACTGTAATTGTTGATAATATGGATACTGGTATAGCTCTTGCAAAAGAAAATAAATATGGATTTAGAATTGTTACTATTCAGGGAGATATAATAAATGCATCAGGAGCAATTACTGGTGGTTCTGTTGCTCAAAAAACTGTAAATATTTTAGGTAGAGGTAGAGAAATAGAAAATTTAGCAAAAGAAATAGAAGTATTGCAAAATAAAATAAGTGAAACAAAGAGAAATAAACAAGATTATGAAGAATCTATTTCAGAGTTTGTTGAAGATTCAAAAGAATTAGATGAAAAAATTCAACAGATAAATATTGTATATGCAACAGAAAAACAAAAAATGTTATCTGTGGAAGAGCAAATTTTAAGATTAGAAAATACACTTAGTAAATTAAGAAACGAAAACGAAAAAATTGAAAACCAAAAAGCAGATATTAAAAATCAAAAGCAAAATATTCAAAATTCAGTTGAAGATTTAGAAAAAGAAATTAATGAATTGTCTATTGTAATTAAAGAATTTGCTGAGGCCAATAGTGAAAATCAAAAATATATTGATGATTTAAATTTTGATATAACAAATTTAAAAATATCTGTATCTTCATTTGATGAAAGTGGATCTTCAATTGATGAAATTATTGAAAGAATAAATAAAGATATTGAAAATTATAATAATGCAATTACTGTAAAAAATGACCAAATAGAAGATTTAAAACGAGAAGATATTGAGCTAAAAGAGAAAATTGAATCATTAAAAAATCAAATTATAGAAATAAAAAATAGTGTATCAACAAGTACTGAAAAAATAGAGCAATTAAAATTGGATAGAGCCAATAAGAATGAAGAGCTAAATAAAATTGAGAAAGATATTACAGATCAATTTAATTTATTAGAAGACTTAAAAGGAAATTTAGTAAAAATAGATGTTAAAAAGACAAAATTGGAACAAGATATAGATTTAGTTGTTAATAATTTGTGGGAAGAATATGAATTAACACCAAATAATGCAACCGACTACAAGAAAGTTGAAAATGTTCAAACCACACAAAAAGAAGTTAATGACATAAGAGCAGAAATTAAAGACTTAGGAAGTATTAATGTAGATTCAATTGAAGAATACAAAAAAACAAAAGAGCGTTATGATTTCATGTGTGAACAAAGATTGGATTTGGAAAATACAATATCAAAACTTAGAAAAATGATTTCTGAAATAACAGATACAATGAAAAAACAATTTGTAGAAAAGTTCAAACTAATAAACAAGAACTTTAATGAGGTCTTTGTTGAATTATTTGGAGGAGGAAAAGCAGAGCTAATATTAGAAGATGAAGATAATGTATTGGAATGTGGAATTGATATAAAAGCACAACCAACTGGTAAAAAATTACAAAATATGATGTTATTATCAGGAGGAGAAAAAGCCTTTACAGCAATAGCTTTATTATTTGCAATATTAAAAATAAACCCAGCTCCATTCTGTATATTAGACGAAATTGAAGCAGCTCTTGATGATGTTAATGTTTATAGATACGCAGAATATTTGAAAAAATTCTGCTCTGATACACAATTTTTAGTAATAACACATAGAAAAGGAACAATGGAAGCTGCAGATACAGTATATGGTGTTACAATGGAAGAAAATGGTATAAGTAAGCTATTATCGATGAAATTAGCACAAAGTAAGGTAGCCGAATA
>FR878224.1 GCA_000434335.1 Clostridium sp. CAG:492 | reverse complement strand
GAACCATCATCAACATTATTTAATATATGTGAATGTACATCAATCATTTTCTACTCCTATTTTCTATCACTTTCTAAATATTGACTTAATTGTTTTAACACGCTGTTTATATCAATATCATTATTTTTATCTTTAGATTCTTTATTATTTGAACTTTCAACCTCATTTAATTTTTGTTTAACTGCATTTATTTCAGCATCTTCAATTTTCTTTTTAGGTGCTTGTTTTTGGTTTATTCCCCAACTTTTTTTGCTTGTAACTATTGAATTTTCATAATAATATCCTGTTTTAGTTTCTTTTTTACTTGAAGGCATTTTATTTACTACAACTCCTGCAATTCTTCCTCCAACATTTGTTATATTTCTTTTAACTTGATTTAAGTCTTCAATTTTTGTTTCTTTGTGAGCTGAAACAATTAATGTTGAATCAACAAATTTTGATAATATTATTGCATCTGTTACTATTGTACTTGGTGTTCCATCAAATATTACAATATCAAATATTTGCTCTAAATATCTTATTAAATCAATCATTTTTTGACTAGTTAATAACTCAGATGGATTTGGTGGAATCATTCCTGCTGTCATTATATATAAATTTTCTATCATTGTAGTTTGAATATAGTCTCCTATTGAATTTAAACTATCGCTCTTTGTTGTCATTATTAAATAATTTGATAATCCTTTATCATTATTAACTTCAAAAATATTATGTTGTCTTCCTTTTCTCATATCTGCATCAACTATTAAAACTCTTTTGCCTGCTTGCGCAAATGTTACTGCTAAATTTGATGCAACCCAGCTTTTTCCCTCTCCTGGTACTGTACTTGTTATTAACAAGGATTTTAATCCTTCGTCTACATTCATAAATTGTATGTTAGTTCTTAGGGTTCTAAATACTTCTGATATTTGCGTTTTTGGTGATACAAATGTTATTAGTTCATTTCTCATTTTAGTATATTCCCCCTTTTTTATTATCTTCATTAACAAAAGGTATTGAAACTAGTGTAATTAGCTCACTATTAGTTTCTATGTCATCGGCATCTTTTATTGTATTATCAAACATATTTGCTATTAATACATATATTATTGATATAACAAGTCCTATAACTAAGAATATTGCAATATCTCTTATATGATTTATATTGCATGGTGTTATTGGCTCTTCTGCTTCATCTACTGTATAAACATTATTTATTTTGTAAATGTCTGCTACAGTTTTTGCAAATACTTTTGTTACTTCATTTGCAATTTTCATTGCCTTTACTGGATTTTCATCTTTTACTGTTATTTTTATCATTTCTGAATCTTCTATTTCACTAACAGTTATTTTATTCTTAAGTGTATCTTCAGTTTCATTAATTTGCAAATTATTAATTGCTTGTCTTAAAACATTTTTACTTTTTACCAATTTGCTGTATGTACCAATTAAATTTTGTGCTAAACCTACATCTGAAGAAGTTATTGTTTGTCCTGATGAGTCTTCTCCTGTTGCAGCATCTTTTACTAGTACTACTGTTGTATATGCCTCATATTTTGGCTCTACAAAGTAAAAAGAATAGATTGTTCCTATTATAATAGCAATCAATGAAATTACTATAATATGTAGTCTTTTGTTCCAAAAAATATTGATTAATTTTTTTAAATCTAGCTCTTCCATTTTTTCCCTCCATAAAATAGTATGCATCTAATATTATACATAAAATAGGGACATTTTGCAAGTATTTTGGGAAAACAATCGAAAATAATGCCAATTCTGACTTGTAATTCACAATTTATTCATTTTCAACTAACTCAAAAGATATTCTTCTTAGCTCTTTATTGGCTTCTATTACTCTAACTTTAACTTTTTGACCTATTTTGTAAATAGTATTTGATTGCTCTCCTATTAATAGTTTATTTTCTTGATTATATATAAAGTACTCATTTCCTAAATTTTCAAATCTTATTAATCCTTCTACTGTATTTTCTAGCTCAACAAACATACCAAATGAGGTTATACTTGAAATAATTCCTTCATATTCATTGCCAATTTTACTTTGCATATATTCTGCTTTCTTTATGTCTTCGCTTTCGCGCTCTACTTTTTGTGCTATTTTTTCTCTGTCTGATGATCTTTCTGCGTATTTTACTGCTTGCTCTGAATATGTATTTATAAATGTTTCATTTACATTGTAATTATTGTTTATATACATTGAAATAATTCTATGTATATATAAATCTGGATATCTTCTTATTGGTGAAGTAAAGTGACAGTAATATTTACTTGCAATTCCAAAATGTCCTTTGTTTGTACTTTCGTATCTTGCAAGTTTTAATGTTCTTAATATTAAGTTTGATACAACTTTTTCTTCTGGCTTTCCTTTTATTTGTTCTAATATATCTGCAAATGCTTTTGGGTGAATATTGTCTTTGTTGTATTTTACTTTGTATCCTAAATTAAATAAAAATTTATTTAATTCATCTATTTTGTCTGTGTCTGGCACTTCGTGGACTCTGTATATAAATGGTGCTTCTAGCCAGTAAAATTTTTCTGCTACAACCTCATTTGTTATAAGCATAAATTGCTCTATTATTTCATTTGCAAAATTAGTTTCATATTTTTTTACATCTATTGCTACTCCATTGTCATCAAGAATTATTTTACTTTCTGGTACATCTAAATCTAAACTACCTTCTTTGGCTCTTTTGGCTTTTAATATTTTTGCTAGCTCTTCCATTAATAAAAAGTTTTGTATATATGGTTTATATTTTTCTATTGCATTTTTTTCACTTTCTGTTAATGTTTCATTATTTTCTTGTTTTATAATTGAATACACATCTGTATAACTCATTCGCTCTGTTACATTTATTACGCTCTTTTTTATATCTGATGAAATTATTTTGCCATTTTTATCGATTTCCATTAATACAGATATAGCTAACCTATCTTGTTTTGCATTTAAACTACAAATTCCATTGGATAGCTCTTTTGGTAACATTGGAATAACTCTATCCATCATATAAATACTTGTTCCTCTTAAAATTGCTTCTTTATCTAAATTAGAGCCTTCTTTAACATAATGACTAACATCTGCAATACTTACTATTAAATTATATGTACCAGAGCTATTTTTTTCAACACATACAGCATCATCTAAATCTTTTGCGTCCTCTCCATCTATTGTAAATATGGTTTTATTTCTTAAATCTATTCTATTTTTTAGCTCTTCTTTAGCAATTGTTTTTTCTATACTTCTAGCTTCTTTTAATACTTCTTCTGGAAATTCATATGGCAAATCATATTCTTTTATTAAAGACAACATATCTATTCCGGCCATATCTACATTTCCTAATACTTCTATTATCTTTCCTTCAGCTTTTTTACCTTTTTCTGGATACTTTGTTATTTTAACTACTACTTTTTCTTTATTTTTAGCTCCATTAAAATGCTTTTTTGAAATAAATATATCTGAACCAAATTTTTTATCATCTGGAATTACAAAACCAAAGCTTTTATTTAATTCAAATATACCAACTAGAGTATCTTTTTCGTGTGATAGTGTTTTTATTATTTTTCCTTCTTCGTGTCCGTTGTCTTTCGAAAATTCTATTATTTCTACTAAAACTTCATCTCCATTTAGAGCATTTCCTTTATTTTTTCCTGATATATATATTTCATCATCTTGTCCATCTACTTTTACAAAACCAAAGCCTCTTTCGTTTATGCTTAATTTTCCTTTTTTATATAAATTATTATCTAATAGCATATATTTGCCCTTTTTTGTTACTTGTATTTTATATTCTTTTAATAGCTCTTTTAATACTAATATAAAATTTGCATATTCACTTTTAGGAACTTCCATAAAATTTGCTATTTGTTTTGCTTTCATTGGTACATATGAATTATCAGACATAAAACTTAAAATTTTTTCTTTTTGCTCTTCCATATAATTTTACCTCCATAAAATTTTTATAAAAAAAGGAGATTACTGTTTTTTGTAACCTCCTTATACATTATATTTTAA
>FR878223.1 GCA_000434335.1 Clostridium sp. CAG:492 | reverse complement strand
TTTTGGCGTAAAAAAATAATAAATTAGTAATCTTGTTTTTTGTTTATTTTTGTTTGCTATTTTTTACTAATTTACATATCAAATATTTTTATATTTATATGTTTTATCTCTTGCTGAGTACTTTGTAATCATACCATCTTGTTATCAGTTTGTCAACATATTTTTTAGATTTTTTTAATTTATTTTTTAGCTAATAATTTAACTTTTACTCTATTCACCTTGTTAGAATTTATTAACTAATTTTGTTCAAAATCTTTTATGCTTTTCCCTGTTGCTTGGTACTCGATTATAATACCACACGCAGTTCACAAAGTCAACACATTTTTTGACTTTTTTTGCATTTTTTTGTTGTTTTTTGTTATATATTTGCAATGCATATTACATAAAGTCTTTCATTGCTATTTTTGTTAATTTTATATATTGAAAATATCAAAAATTTCAATATCTTTTATGCTTTATTTTTCTAATTATTATATATCTACTAATATTATATCATCACCTATACACTTTATTTTTTCCCATTCAATTACAATATCATCTTCTTTTGCAAACATACTCATTAATTTTTTTCCTCCTGGAACAATTATTGAAGTAATTCTTCCAGTCTCTAAATTTGCACATACATCTTGAACAAAGCCTAATCTTTTTCCATTGTTTATATTTACTACTTCCTTGTGTCTAAAATCCATTCCACTTTCTTTTAACATTATGACCCTCCCTATATATATTACATCATATTATACATTTAATAGTTTTATGCTCTTTTAATTTAACAATATTCAAAAGCTCTAAAATTTTATATTATATCTTTTTAGAGCTTTTATAATCTATTTTATTCTTATTATATATATGTTATTTTAATTGTATATTCTTTTTATATGGTCTATCGCATTTTTTTCTAATCTGGATACTTGTGCTTGTGATATCCCAATTTCGTTTGCCACTTCCATTTGTGTTCTTCCTTCAAAAAATCTTTTTTGAACTATATTTTTTTCTTTTGCATTTAATTTTTTCATTGCCTCTGCTATTGTTATATTTTCTGTCCAAAATTCGTCATTATTTTTTTTATCTTTAACCTGATCCATAAAAAATATACTTTCACTTCCATCTCCATAAACAGGCTCTTGTAATGATACTGGAGTTTGTATTGCATCAAGACACATTGCTACTTCGCCAACCTCTACATCTAACTTTTTTGCAATTTCTTCTATTGTTAATTCTTTTTTACCTTCTTTACTATTTTTCTCTTTTAAAGCTAATACTTTGTATGCTAAATCTCTTATCGACCTACTTACTCTAATTGAATTATTATCTCTTAAATATCTTCGTACTTCACCTATTATCATTGGTACTGCATATGTGCTAAATTGTACATTTTGTGATAAATCAAAATTATCTATAGATTTTATTAAACCAATACATCCAACCTGAAATAAATCATCTGGGTTTTCTCCTCTATTTGAGAACCTTTGTATTACACTTAATACTAATCTTAAATTTCCATTAATAAATTCTGATCTTGCTACTTTATCTCCATCTTTTATTTTTTTTAATAGTTCTGTTTTTTCTTCATTTGATAGTACTGGTAACTTTGATGTGTTTACTCCACAAATTTCTACCTTTCTAATCAAATAAAAAACCTCCTTTAGAAATATATTCTTAAACATTATTTCCAAAAAAGGTTATTTTATTCTTTTATATAGTATATGTAATCTTATTATTTTTCTTACAAATAACTTTAACTTGTAAATTTTTCATTTCAGCTAGCCATTTTAGTATAAGATTTTATCCTGTTTTGCTTTTTATCTCTCTTCTCATTTTTGAAATTATCTTCTTTTCTAATCTTGATATATAACTTTGTGATATTCCAAGCATATCAGCTACCTCTTTTTGTGTCTTTTCTTTATCTGTTCCAAACCCAAATCGAAGTTCCATTATATTTTTTTCTCTTTTACTTAGTTTGGTAATTGATTCTTTTAATAATTTTTTATCTACTTCGTCTTCAATTCTCCTTGATGTTATATCACCTTCAGTTCCTAATATATCTGACAATAATAGTTCATTTCCATCACCATCTTGATTTAATGGCTCATCTATTGAAATTTCTCCTTTTATTTTATTACTTTTTCGCAGAAACATTAATATTTCATTCTCAATACATCTTGAAGCATATGTTGCTAGTTTAATATTTTTATCTGTATTAAATGTATTAATCGCCTTCATTAGTCCAATTGTTCCTATTGATATTAAATCTTCAATTCCAACACCTGTATTTTCGAATTTTTTGGCTATATAAACAACAAGTCTTAAATTTCGCTCTACTAATATTTTTTTTACTTCTTCATCACCATTAGCTAATTTTTTTAGTGCTTCATCTTCTTCTTTTGCATCTAATGGTGGTGGTAATGTTTGACTTCCTGCAATATAGTATATTGGAAGCTCTTCTATTGTATCTTTGTTTAAATACTTAGCATATACTATATTTACCTTTGTTTTCAAAAGTTGTATTAAATTCATTTTCAGCTGTACTCCTTTCTAATATTTGCAATCCAATTAAAGCAGAATATTTATTATTTTTAGTAAGAGCATCATTATAAATTCCAACAAGTACATTATTTATTTCATTTACTTCATCTTGATATTCAAGCTTTACCCAATCAACCTTATAAGCAATCATTATTCCATTTTTATTTCCTACAGACATATATGGAATTGCTCTAATTCTTGCATTATAAGACTCTTCTACTACGTCATCACCTCCTAACAAATCTTCAATTTTTTCAATTTCATTTGCTGGTATCAATGCTCTTAATTTTTCTTTTTCCACAATTATGATTGGAGATTTACTAATTGGGTCTGTTAATAAGTTTCCAGTATCTAATAACGCATTTACTTCTATACAGTTTTTTCCAAGACCAATTTTTAGAGCACATATCATATCATTCTTATTAAGTTTTTGTTTTAGTTTTATAAGTCTCATACTAGCTTTTATTAAAATAAAACTTATAATAGCTGATATTAATAATACTTCGAAAATATATTCTCCTCCAATTATTATTCCATTAACTATGTATATAACTTTTGGCTTTAGCAAATGAACAAATCCTAATGCACAGCCAGAAAAAACAAATGAAACCATAAGAAATACAATTGTTTCTTTTATAACTCTTTTATATCCATTTGAGTTATATGCTATTTTTATTAAGAGCATTGCAATAATAATTTTAGACACATTTAAAATCCATACTGGCATTTTTACATATAATGAAAAAACATATAAAGCTCCGACAATGCTAGAGCTAATTAATCGTATTTTTTCGATTTTCCTGTTCATTAATTTTCCAACAGTATACAATATCAAATAATTCATAGCTGTATTTTCTAGAAAAATTAAATCCAAATAGGCAACCATAAATTCCATCTCCTTAAATTTTTTTAATAAATTAAATATATAGAATTTCATAATAAAGATAATAATAAAATTAATTTTGAAATATTCTATCACCACACTTTCAAAAAAACTGTCACTTTATGAAAACGAAAAAAAGAAATAATCTACATCTTTAGATTATTTCTTTTAAAATATAAGTGTATGTGACAGTATTCTTAATAATTCATTTTATAAATATATACTTTTTGGTCATTTTTTGTTATTTATTATCATAGAAAAAAGTTATGGATTATCTGTATATCCATAACTTTTTCTTTTGTAAAATTTATTATTTATTTCCTGATTTCTTTCTTAAGAATGATGGTATGTCTAAATCATTATTGTTAATTGGCTCTGGTTGTGTTGATACTTGTGTTGTTTTCTTTTCCCAAGGTTTAGCATTATTACTGCTTGGTATTTCATTAACTGGAACTGTTCCTATTTTTGGTTTTGTTTCAAATCCAGTTGCAATAACTGTAATTACTATATCTTCATCTAGGCTTTCATCAATAACAGCACCAAAGATTATGTTTGCTTCTGGGTCAACACTACGTTGTACTAATTCAGCTGCTGTGTTTACTTCGTGTAATCCTAAGTTTGGTCCACCAGTAATATTGATAATAATTCCTTTTGCACCTTCAATAGAGCTTTCAAGCATTGGGTTTTGAATTGCTTGTTTTGCGGCATCTTCTGCTCTTGATTCACCAGATGCTCTACCAACACCCATATGAGCTATACCTGTGTTAAGCATAATTGTTTTAACATCAGCAAAGTCTAAGTTTACAAGTCCTGGTACTGCAATTAAGTCAGATATACCTTGTACACCTTGTCTTAATACATCATCAGCCATTTTAAAAGCTTCTACTATTGATGTTTTTCTATCTATAATTTGTAATAGCTTATCATTTGGAATAACAACTAATGTATCAACTTTGCTTTTTAAGCTTTCAATTCCTCTTTCAGCTTGTGATAATCTTTTTTTCCCTTCAAATGTAAACGGTTTTGTTACAACACCTATTGTTAATATTCCCATTTCTTTAGCACATGCTGCAACTATTGGAGCTGCACCAGTTCCAGTTCCGTCCACCCATTCCGGCTGTTACGAATACCATGTCTGCGCCTCGTAAAGCTTCTGTTATTTCAGATTTACTTTCTTCAGCTGCTTGTGCACCAATATCAGGGTTAGCTCCAGCTCCTAATCCTCTTGTTATTTTTTCCCCTATTTGTATTTTAGATGCAGCTTTTGATAATAATAATGCTTGTCTATCTGTATTTACTGCTACAAATTCTACTCCTCTTATTCCTGAGTCAACCATTCTGTTTACGGCGTTTGTTCCGCCTCCACCTACACCAATTACTTTTATTGTAGCTGTTCCATCTATCATTATTCCACTTTCTTCTGCGCTATCCATTATCATAATGTTTTCCTCCCTATTTATAAATTAAAATTAATAACATCCTTTTTTGAGTACTCTGTATACTCTTCCATATTTTACGAGTAGAAAAAATCTTTAATCTTTTCTAAAATAACTTTTACTATACTTTTTTCAGAGTGTGTATCTATACTGCTTGATACATTTTTAGCAAACTGTCTTGATGCAACATATCTAACTAATGCATATGCAGTTCTGTAACCTGGTCTTATAGTGCTTACCATTCTTCCTGTTGAAATTTTTACTGGTATATTTAAAATTACTTTTCCTGCTACATCACTTTTACTAATATTTACAATTCCTTGGCCTGTTAAAACTACATTGTTTATTCTTTGTTTTACTCCGTGTGCTGTTATATCATCATTTATAAGTTTAAACATTTCTTCTATTCTTGCTTCTATTATTTCAATAAGCTCTGAACTTTTTATAATTTTATTTTTATTTTCGTCTTTACATGTATTTAACATTATTTCATTGTCATTGTCAATATATGATTTCATCGCTAAACCATATTGTTTTTTTAATTTATCAGCCTCTTCAACTGAAATATTTAAAACTAGCGCTATATCGTTTGTTATATTATCTCCACCTAATGGAATTGTATTTGTGTATATAAATTCTGTTCCTTCAAAAACTCCAATTTCTGTATTTCCTGCTCCAATGTCAAGAATCATTATATTATCATTTAGTTCGTTTGTATCTAACACTACATTTTTTTCTGCTAGTGTTATTGGAACTATTCCATCAATTTCCAAATCTGCTTTTCTGAAAATATTATGTATTTGTCTTATATATTCTTTATTTGCAAGAACTATTTGTGCTTTTAATGTAAATGATGCACAGAAACTTCCTATTGGATCTGATATTGTTTTTCCATCATCTAATATGAATTTTTCTGCTACTATATCTATTATTGTTTTATTTTCCGGTACATCTATATCTTTTGCTTGCATTATTGCTGATGATACATCTTTTGCAGATATTCCGGCATATCTATCTTTTACTTCTTTTGTCACACTATTTTGTACTATTGTAACATCTTTTCCATGTATTGTTATATATGCTGAATTTATTTTTAAGTCTGAATCAGTTTCAGCATCTTCAATAGTCTTTACTATAGTTCTTATTACTTCTTCTTCATTTATTATTTTTCCTTTTTTAATTCCATTGCACATATTGCTGGCACTACAAATTGTTTCAATCTGACCAAAATTGTTTACTTCACCTATGACAAGACTGATTTTTGAAGTACCAATATCCATACCTACAATTATATCTCCAACAGCCAAGGTTAACTCCTCCATCTATAACTCTTTTTATATATCCATAAGAATATTATATTTCCGCCAAAATGTCAATACTAATTGTTATATTTTTGTAATAATACCGTAATATTTTTGTAATACTGTCGCCTAAATATATCTCATTTTGCTTTTTCTGTTTTTTTGCTCTTTTTTGCTTTGAAAAAATTTGTACACTTTTCTAGGTAATATCTACGTATTACTCCTAAATTAAAGAATATTCTTCCTACAAAAACAAATATTGCTGCTAAGTATATATCAACATTTAATCTTGCACCTAAATATGTTAATAATATTGATAATATAGCATTTCCTAAAAAACCAGAAATAAATACTCCCATATCAAAATTCTTTTTTATTGATGCAACAACACCTCCAAATATTGTATCTAGAGCTGCAACTATTGCAATTGCTAAATATTCTGAATATGTATATGATATTATTGGTGCAAAATTTCCTATTAAAGCACCTATTACACAACCTACTATAATTGCTATATATACCATTATTTATCTTCTCCTTTATCTATATATTTTAAATCTATATCTTTATTGTATTTATAAATTGTTATATTGTCATTTTCTTCAATTTTAATATCATATCCCGCATTTTTATATAAGTCAATATAACCTTCATCTTTTAGATTTAATGTTTCTAATAATTTTTTCTTATCTCCAATTGCTTTTATTGTATATGGAGATGAAATTCTTTGATCCCCATTTAGTAATATATATTTTTTAGATATTTCTACAATTTCTGTTGAATTTATTACTCTATTATCATTTATTGAAATTGCTGTTGCTCCAGCATACTTTAATTCATTAACAAAATCTACTAAATTGCTATAACTGTAAGATTGATCTCCTGTATCTGTAAGAGTTAATACAACACCTTCTCCTGTTACATCTGTTAATCCTATAGTTTCTTCATATTCATGCAATTCATTATTTAATACTTCAGAAGCTTTTTGATTATTATTTAAAGTTTCTTTATATTCTTTTATTTTTTCTTCATTTTCTGAAATTTTATTTTGAATTTCATCATTTTTTTCTTTTAATTCAACAATTTGATTTCGTAGCTCTTCTTCTTGCATACTTTCTAAGCTAGTTATATCTGTTTGATTTATTGTTTTAAACTGTATGCTCATTATTACCACAAGAAACATTGCGATAATTCCAAAAACTATTGAAATTACAACTTTATTCTTTCCCATTTTAAACCCAAATCCTTTCATAAATTTTTATTAAATAGATTATTATATTTCTTTATCAATTTCAATAGAATCTGCCTTTTTTATGCTAGTCAACACTCCATATTTTTTTAATTTATATAATGTTCCACCATTTTTTGTTAATTCTCCATATAATAAATCTTTATCTCCAATTGCATTAATTACAAACGGACTTCCAACTTTTTCTCCATTTATTTGTATTACATTTCCAGCACAATTAATACTTGTTGAATTAACTATTCTTTTTCCATTTATTGAAATTGCTTCAGCTCCTGCAATTTTTAATTCATTTATTATTGCAACTAAATTACCATCGTGAACTAAATAATTAGAATTATTTATACTTGCAAAAGAACTGTTATCTTTTTGCTCATTGTTATCAGCTACAGTTATTGTAACACCTTCACCTTGAACTTTTGTTAAGCCTAAAATAATTTCATATTTTTTTATTTTTTCTTGTGTTTCTACATCTGATTCTATATTTAACACATTATTTCTTAAGTTTTCAAGCTCTTTATCTGTATCAGCTAATTTTTTTACTGAATCTTCATAATTCGTTTTAGTTTGTAATAATGATTTTTTTAAATTGCTATCTGTTAATTGTATTGTTCCACTTATATCTGCTGCTTTAATTGTTTTTAATTGCACACTAATTCCAACTGTTAAAATCATTGATAAAATTCCTAAAGTTATTACAGGTTTTATCTTTTTCATTAAAATCTCCTTTCTTGCAGTTTATATTTCATTGTATTTATTAATTTTTATAGTATTTTCTGAATTTATTTCAATACTTACACCTGACTCTCTTATATTTTCTATTGTACCTCCTGGTCTAATTAATCCACTATACATAAGATTAGAGTCACCAATTGCTTTTATTATAAAATTTTCTGAAACTTCTGTATCATTTATTTCTATTTTATTTTTTACCATCTCTATTGCTGTTGTTCCAACTATTCTTTGATTATTTATTTCAATTGCTTCTGCCCCCGCATTTTTAATTTCGTTCACTATATCTCTTAAATCTTTTACCATATCAGCTTTCGCTTCATTATCACTAGGCTTATACTTTATTATAATACCTTGACCAGTTACATCTGTTTTTCCAGAAACTATTGTATATTTTTTTATTAATTCACTTGTGTCTTTTGACGATGAATCATTTTGTGCAGCTTGATTTCTGGCATCATCAAGTTCACTTGTCGTATTTTGAAATTTTTCTGCCAATTTTACGTTTTCATCGTTTAATCTAAAAATTTCATCTTTTAGTTTATCTGTAATTTTAGTTTGAGAAGACTCTGATTCACTTAAACTAGAAACTCTTAATTGCACAGTTATTGCAAATGTTAAAATTAAACATAATATTCCAAATACTAATGCTTTTCCAAATTTTTTCATATATTCTCCTTTATACTTTTTCTCTAAAATATGGATACTCTCCGTTATTTAAATCAACATTAACAAAAACTTCACCTTCATAATCTTGCTCTTTAGACATAATTTCTTTTACAAAATTCATTTTTTCATTTAATGATGTCATATTTCCTAAATGTGCTACCTTGTGCAAATTTTCAAAATTAACTATATAATCATTTTTGTCTTTTATATCAATGCTTGTAAGTTCATTTAGCAAATTATTTTTTTCAAGTTCTTGTATTATTTGTGGTATATTGTTAATTTTTTCTATATCACTTTCTTCAATTTTATTTCCAATTGTAAAATCAGTTGTTTGATATCCAACTATTGTAGTTAAATCTTTTGCATCTGAATTTACTTCTAATATGTATCCTTGTTCATCAATATATATATATTGACTATCACTTTTTAGTTGATATTTGGGTGTACGCTCTTCAATTTGTATTTCTATTGCATTAGGAAGTTTTCTTTTAATTTTTACATTTTCTACATATGAGTTATTTTTTATGCTGTTTATAATATCCTTTTTATTTATTGAATATATATTTTGTCCAATATTTATTGTAGATAAATCTTTTATCTCCGCTTCAGTAAGTATTTTATTATTTTCTATTTTTACATTAATTTTATTTATATTAAAAAACGAAGATTTCATAAAACAAATTATTCCTACTACAATTAATATAATTATAATAAGAAATAAAAAGCTAATAATTATTTTCTTTTTCTTTACATTATTTACCTTTTTATTATTTTTTTGAGGGTTGTTATTATGTGGCTTTTTATTTTTCTTTTCCGAATTTTTTTTACTTTTTGCACTACTTTTTTTTGGAACTTGACTTGACATTCCTATTATTATTTCATCATTTAAATTTATATGTTCATCTTTAATTTTAGTTATTTCTTCTGCTCTTTTTTTATTTTTCTTTACATTAGAATAAACTATCGCTCTTTTTTTATTACTTTTTGCCATTTACTAACTTCCCTCCCTAAAATATTAATTAAACTTATTAATTAGATTCTTCTAGTTTTATCTTTGCACCTAAACTACCTAACTTATTTTCTAGGTTTTCGTATCCTCTTTGTATATATCCTATATTTTCAACTCTAGATTTACCTTTTGCCATTAATCCAGCAATTACAAGAGCTGCACCGCCTCTTAAATCTGTGCATACTACAGTTGTTGCATTTATTTTTCTTGTTCCTTTAATTATAGCTGTTTTTCCTTCTACAGTAACTTTTGCGCCCATTTTTCTAAGTTCAGAAATATATTTATATCTACTTTCGAAAATATTTTCTACAATTATTGATGTTCCACTTGCCTTTACTAACATCGTCGCAAAAATTTGTTGTAAATCTGTTGGGAATCCTGGATATGTCATTGTTTTTATATCAATTGATTTCAATTTTTTTGGTGCATTTAAAGTTATTTTTTTATTATTTATTTCTATTTTGCATCCAGTTTCTTCTAATTTGTTTATTACTGCAGTTAAATGCTCTGGCATTACATTATCTAATGTTACATTTCCTCCTGTAGCAGCCACTGCACATAAAATAGTACCAGCTTCAATTCTATCTGGCATTATATTATAGCTTACTCCTGATAATTTTTCAACACCATCAATTATAATTTGGTTTGTTCCTTCTCCTTGTATTTTAGCTCCCATTTTTTTCAAAAATTGTACCATATCAATTATTTCTGGTTCCATTGCTGCATTATTTATTGTTGTAGTTCCTGTCGACAATACTGTAGCTAAAATTATATTTTCTGTTGCTCCAACACTTGGAAAATCTAAATCAATATTAGTACCAATTATTTTATTCGCTTTACACTTAATAAATCCTGCCTCTTCTGTAATTTCTACTCCAAGTTTTTTAAAAGCATTTATGTGTAAATCGATTGGTCTTGATCCAATATCACAACCTCCTGGATATGAAAATGTTACTTCTTTAAACCTCCCTAATAATGCACCTGCCATAATAACTGTTGATCTCATTTCTCTCATTAGATGTTCTGGTATTTCTGTTTTTGTTATATGTTTTGAATTAATCTCTATTTTACCACTATTTTGCTTGATTTTGCAACCCAAAAGTTTTAGAATTTCCAAAGTTGTTTTAGTATCTTTTATTTGTGGTACATTATACAATTTATTTGTTTTTTCACTTAATATTGTTGCAGCTAATATTGGTAATGAAGCATTTTTTGAACCACTTATTTTTACAGTTCCTTCTAATTTTTTTCCACCTTCAATTATGTAAGATTTCATTATTTACACTCCCTTCATAATGTTTATGTTATATATTATGTAGATTTTTAGAAGGTGTGAGATTTTGATATTCAATTTATATTTTTCATACAAAACACTTTGAGTTCACAATATGGACAAAATTCATTGTTATATTATTTATAATGTTAGTAACAAATTTTACTCCAGTTACTAACAATACAACATCCCCTTTTATTTTCAGAAAAAGCACTTGAAAAAGTGCTTTTTTGTTTTTTATTATTTTTTTTCGAATACTTTATTTTGACCCACATATATTCTTATTATTAGTATATATGGAGGACTTAATGAAAAAGATAAATACCTTTATAAAAAATGGTTTAATTCTTACTATTTCAACTTTATTTTTACGTTTAATTGCTGTTTTATTTAACATATTTTTATCTAATAAAATAAGTAGCTCCTTATTAGGTACATTTGGAATTATATTATCTGTATTTGCATTTTTTCTAACAATAGCTTTGTCTGGAATAAATCTTTCATCTACTAGATTGGTATCTGAAGATTATTCTTTTAATAAATCAAAAAATGTTCATAATATAATCAAGAGCTGTTTTAAATATTGTATTTTTTTTAGCCTGTTATCTATTTTTATTATGATAATATTTTCTCCTTATATTACAAATAATATTTTAAATAACACTATTTCAATTAATTTGTTATATATATTAGCAATTGCTTTACCTTTTTGCTCTTTATCATCATGTTTAAATGGTTATTTTATGGCATATGAAAAAATAAAAACGGTAATTATTTCACAAGTTATTGAAATATTAATGCAAATTTCTATTATTTTGCTTTTTTATTATAATAATTTTTTCACAAATAATTATCAAATATGCTTTGTTCTTGTAATAAGTACTGTTATTGCTGATATTTGTTCATTTGTATACTTAATTTATTATTATAATATTGATTATAAAAAAAGTTTTACCAACACAAATTCTCAATCTAATTTTATTAAAGAAATATGCAAAATTTCATTACCTGTAGCACTTACTACATATATAAAATCTGGCCTTTCTACATTAAAAAATACTTTAATTCCACTCGCTTTAGTACAATATGGTTTATCACATAATGAAGCTCTATCTTATTATGGTTTAATTTCTAGCACAGTAATGAGTTTAATTTTATTTCCTTTAACATTTATACAGTCATATAGTAATTTATTGATACCAAAACTTTCAAAATATAATATTAATACAGATTTGAATAAAATTATAAAGATAACAAAAAAATGTCTAATATTAACTTTTATATTTTCTATTATCACTACGATCGTTTTGATAGTTTTTTCGCATTGGATTGATGATAATTTATATAAAACATTATCAGTTGAATTCTATATAAAAATACTCTCACCAATTATTGTATATATTTATATGGATAGTGTTATAGATAGCCTATTAAAGAGCCTTAACCTTCAAGTATATGTAATGATAATTAATATCTTTGATTTGTTAATTAGCATTTTATTTATTAAATTTTTAATACCACAATTTGGAATAAATTCTTATATATTTATTTTATATTTTAGCGAAATTTTTAACTTTTTACTAAGCTTGTTTGTTCTTTGTAGAAAATTTAATTTTTTAAAGAGCTCTGTTGTAACACATAAAAAAAATTGTGTTTTCAAAAATCATACATATAAAAAAATAGAGCCTATGATATAGCCTCTATTTTTTTATATATATGATTATTTTTTTCGTAATTCTTTTTTAGCTTAACTTTCTGTTTAGTCTTTTTTATTTTATTTTCTTTTGATTTATTTTCATTAACTTTATACTTTTCAAGAATTTTTACCAAATCTTTAGAGTCTCTATTAAAATGCTCTATTGTTTCTAAGTACTCTTTTGATCTATATTTTTTATGTAATGTATTAATTGAATCTAAAATATCCTTAAAATTTTCTTCCATTTTACAACCTTTTCTTTCTATATATATTACATATTTTCTAAAGTTTCTTTTAATTTATTCAATTCATCTTCTGTTAAAGTAATACCTTTTCCCATTCTTGTGTGGTCTTCGTTCCAGTCACGAAGATCATATTTTGGTGCAAAATCATTCCATTTTACTAAATTAATTTCCTTTTTCCATCCTTTTTCTGTTTCTGATAGCACTCCAATTTTTTTTATTATTTCAAATTTCAAATCTGCCATTTGTTCAACCTCCGCTTTTGTTTTTTTTATTATATTATTAAAAAATCCATTTGTCTATCCCCAAATTACATTTTTTTACAATTTTTGGAACTGCAATAAAGACCTATCTGCTAGTTTTTCGTATCGTAATTTTTTGTCTCTTATTTTTTCATCTAATTGTGGTAATATACCAAAATTTGCGTTCATTGGTTGAAATTTTTCGTTTGGTGTTGATATATATTTTGCTAGTGCTCCTATCATTGTTAATTCACTGAATTCTGTTTTTGTGTTTATATTATTAAATTTGTTAATTGCATTTAATGCTGAAACAAGACCTGATGATATTGATTCTACATATCCTTCTACACCTGTTATTTGTCCTGCAAAAAATATATTAGTATTTTGTTTAAAGTTGTAAGTATTATCTAATAACTTTGTTGAATTTATATATGTGTTTCTGTGCATAACTCCATATTTTTCAAACTCTGCATTTTCTAATCCTGGAATTTGACTAAATACTCTTTTTTGTTCACCGAATTTTAAATTTGTTTGAAATCCTACTATATTGTAAATTGTTCCTTCTGAATTGTCTTGTCTTAATTGAACAACAGCATATGGCCTATAACCTGTTCTAGGGTCAGTAAATCCTACTGGTTTTAATGGTCCATACCTTAAGGTGTCAATTCCGCGTTTTGCCATAACTTCTAGTGGCATACAACCTTCAAAAATCTCTCTTTTTTCAAATTCATGTAATTCAACTACTTCTGCATTTACTAACTCATTCCAAAAATTTTCATACTCATCTTTGCTCATTGGCAAATTTATATAGTCTGATTTTTTTACATCTTTTATTCGTTGTTTCCAATCTTCAATATCTTCTTCTTTTGCTCTTTCTTGGTCATATCGATCTCCCCAAAAGGCAATATCCATATTTATTGAATCTTTTGAAACAATTGGAGCAGCAGCATCATAAAAATGTAAATCATTGTCACCTGTTATTTGTAATATTTCATCTGATAATTTATCTGATGTTAACGGACCTGTAGCTATAATTACTATACCATCCTTCGCTAAATCTTTTAAATGAACTTTATCTCCTATTTCTTCATTTATAATTTCAATATTTGGCATTGATTTTATTTTTTCTGTTACTCTTTTAGAAAAAAGCTCTCTATCAACAGCTAATGCTTGACCTGCTGGTACTGCTGTTTCATCTGCAATCTTTATAAGTAATGAATCCAATATTCTTAGCTCTTCTTTTAATAACCCACAAGCATTTGTATGTAAATTTGATTTAAAAGAATTACTACACACTATTTCTGCAAAATTTTCATTTGAATGTGCTGGAGAAAACTTTTGTGGTTTCATTTCATATAATTTAACATTAATTCCCTTTTTTGCAATTTGATATGCTGCTTCAGACCCTGCAAGACCTGCTCCTATTATTGTTATATAATCTTTCATAAAATTCTAATCCCTTCATAAATTATTGTTTTTTATTATATCATGCAATTAAAATAATTCAAGTGTTAGAACTTTAACAACGTAGAAAACTTTTCCTCGTTAAAGCATTATACTATAGCCAAATGAACAAAATTAGGTTGTCAATGGGGACGGTTCTTTTTGACACATCATGACTAAAAATTTTAATATCGAAAAAATGGATGTGTCAAAAAGAACCGTCCCCATTGACAACCATTGACAACCTATTGACCACCCATCTTTGTAAGCATTTAATCTTTATATTTTTTAATTATTTAAATAAATCCATTATCTCATCTTTAGATAATTTACTAATAAATGTTTCATTTGTTGATAACATATTATCCACAAGTTTTGCTTTCTTTTGTTGTAATTCATATATTTTTTCTTCTATAGAATTTTTAGTTATCAATTTATATACTTGAACATTTCGTTTTTGTCCAATTCTGTATGTTCTATCTGTTGCTTGATTTTCTGCTGAGATATTCCACCAAGGGTCATAATGTATAACCATGTCTGCACCTATTAAGTTTAGTCCTGTTCCACCTGCTTTTAGTGATATTAAAAATACCTTTATATCATTATTTTCATTAAATTCATCTACAAGTTCAATTCTTTCACTTACTTTTGTTTGTCCTGTTAATTTGAAATATTTAATATCTTCTTTTTCAAGCTCTTTTTCTATTATATCAAACATTGATGTATATCCAGAAAATAAAAGTATTTTATGGTTTCCTTGTACAGCATCTTTTATGATTTCCATACATTGATTTAATTTTCCACTTCCGCCATCATAATTATCAATAAAAAGCTTTGGATGACAACATATTTGTCTTAATCTCATTAATAGTGCTAATATCTTCATTTGATTTTTTTCAAAACCACTTGCAATAAGTTCATTTTCAACTTCTTCTCTTGCTTTTGACATATATGACATATATAATTTTTGTTGCTCTTCTTCCATTTCACTATTTAAAACAGTAACTGTTTTTTCTGGTAATTCAGTTAAAACTTCTTCTTTTATTCTTCTTAAAATAAATGGTTCAATTAACATTTTAAGTTTGCTCATTTTATATGTGTCTTCTTCTTTTATAATTGGTGTTTCAAATGACTCTTTAAATTTTCTATAACTATATAAATAACCAGGCATTGAAAAATCGAATATTGACCATAGTTCAGCAAGTGAGTTTTCAATTGGAGTTCCTGTTAAAGCAAATTTTGTTTGCGCTTTGATTTTCTTTATTGCTTTAAAATTTTGTGTATTGTTATTTTTTATATATTGAGCTTCATCGGCAATTATAAATTTATATTCATAATTTATTTCTGTATATGTATCTACATCACGTTTTAATAAATCATATGAAGTTATTATTATATCATAATCTTGTAATTTTTGAATTAATCTTTTTCGCTCTTCTGCATTTCCTGCAATAACAGTTGTTTTTAATGTTGGTGCAAATTTATTTATTTCATTAAACCAATTTAAAGCTAAAGAGCTTGGGCATACAACCATACTTGTTCTTTTTTCATCACTATTTTCATTATAATCTAATAATAAACTAATTACTTGTAATGTTTTTCCAAGACCCATATCATCAGCAAGAATACCGCCTAATCCGTACATATCTAATGTTTTCAGCCATTTATAACCAATTTCTTGATACCTTCTTAATGTAGCATTTAAACCTTTTGGTATTTTAATATACTCATCATTTACATTTTGAATATCATTTATTAAGTCTTTATATTCCTTGCTTTTATAAACATTCATACTAGTACCTTTTAGCAATTTATCTAAATATAATGTTCTATATACAGGTAAATCTAGCTCTCCAGATTCTAAATCTTCATAATTTAATGAACCATCAATATTTAATTTTTCTAAAAAATCTAAAGTTTCATTTTCTTCTAAATCAATAAAACTTCCATCTGTTAACTTATAATATTTTTTTCTTAATTTATATTTTTCCATTATTTCTGCAAGTTCAGATGGTGAAAAATTAAATTCACTTAAATTTATTTTTAATAAATTATTTTCAATTTTTATTCCAATATTTGAAATTTTAGGATGTCTTATCTCTTTCTTTTTAAAAGCATCTGTTGCTAAAATTTCAAAATTTTTCATATAATACATAATTTCTTCTGATAGAAAATTATATATTTTTTCATCATCAGTTAATACTAATCTACCATTTTGTTGATCTAACATAAAACCTGTTTGTATAAAAGTTTCTAGTGTTTTAGTTTCTTTAACAACATCTCTTGGAATTTTTATACTTTTATTTTCAATTAGTGGATTAAATTCAAAATCTTTATATCCAAATTTTATATCTGCTGTTATAAAATTACTTTCATTAGAATCCAAATAAACTTTTACATATAACTCCTGTGGTATGTATTTTTCAAGCTCTTCTGTATTTACATTTTTTACTTCAAGATTCTTTTTTATACTTGGTACTACTAATGAAAATAACTTTGGTATATCTGTCTTTTTAAACAAAATTTCTTTAGTAAAGTTATTTTTAAATAATTCCAATAATTTTAAAATTGAATTTTTAAAATCCATTGGACATCTATAAATTACATCTTCAATAATCATATATAAATATTTTTTTCCATATAAAACATCATAATTATATATATCTATATTAGGATATAGTTTATATTCCTTTTCATTTTCTTCTTCTAATATAAACTTAATATCTGGTGCTTCATTTAAAAATAATATTTTATCTTCATTATAATCTTTTTTTATTTTTATATATTCACCATCAAAAACATCAAACATTTCATCTAAACATGTGTTAGATATTATTATAGAGCTTTCATTCATAACTTTCCCATAATAACGTTGTTGCCCGATTGATTCATTAGTATATTTAATTATTTCTGAATATTTTAAAAGAAAATCTAGTAATTTTAAATCTTTGTTTCTAAATATTGAGCGTGTATGTTTAAACTCTAATTTTTGACCATACTTAAATGTACCTTCATTTAAGAAAGTATCATAGAATGTTATTAAATTTTTTATTTTATAGGAATTCTTTCCATTTCCCAACTTAAATTCAACAGACATTTCTTTGTTTTGTGTATCATAAATAATTTTTGGCTCTATTTCAATTAAATCTGTTGTAATTTTTGCACTAGTTTTTGTTTCTTGCTCTTGTGCACATAGTTCGTCATAAAATGTATTAATAATTTGATTAAAAGTTTTATATTTATTCGTTCTATCGTAAAATCGTGTATCTTTTTTATCTTGTTTTTCAAATATATTAGAATATTCTGTACTATTTGCAAACTTTAATATAGTAGCTATAATATGACTACAAGATTCATAAGTTGACTTATATTCTTTACATGTGCATTTTACATCTACAATTTCGTTCTTTAGTGCTTTAACAAAAATATCGTGAGTATCCCTATGACCATTAGCTTTTGCATGTAATTCAAAGTTTTTATTATCATCATAAGTCGCTTTTATGATTTTTATTTTGTTTTCATCATTATATTTTTTAGCAAGTTTTAATTTTTCTTCACTTATATTATTGTATAAATCATTTATTATATCTTTACTAACTAACATGACATACTCCCTCTTCTCTTTTTACATTCTGCTATTATACTATATATTAATTCATATATCAAGTGAAGTATTGAATAAAATTCGTTCAAAAAAAAAGCAGATATTGCTCTGCTTTTTTGTACAATTATTATTTGTTTGTTTTCTTTTTTTTCGCTGTCTTTTTAGTCTTTCTTTTTGTTGTTTTCTTTTTTTCTGTATCAGGTTTATCTTCTTTTGGTTCCCACTTTTCGCCTATTTTTGGCTTATTCCAAGATATGTATTGGCAAGATTCTGGATTGTTTTCACATACATAAAATTTTCTTCCTCGTCTTGATTTTTTTACTTGAACAGTACCTCCACAAACTGGGCAAGGAACATCAATTGTTTCTATTATTGGCTTTGCATTTTTACACTCTGGAAATCCTGGACACGCCAAAAATTTACCATATCTGCCATATTTTATTACCATCATACGCCCACATTTTTCGCAAGGAACATCTGAAACTTCTTCTACTAATTGAACATGCTCTAGCTCTTTTTCCACTCTTTCCACATTTTCCTCAAACGGACCATAAAACTCTGATATTACTTCTTTCCAATTTTCTTTTCCTTCTGCAATTTCATCAAATTCTTCTTCTATTTTTGCAGTAAAGGCCACATTTATAACATCACTAAAATTTTCTATTAATAATTTATTTACGATTTTTCCAAGATCTGTTGGAACTAATTGTTTTTGCTCTTTTTCAATATATCTACGATCTAAAATTGTTGAAATTGTTGGAGCATATGTACTAGGTCTACCTATTCCTTTTTCTTCCAAAACCTTTACTATACTTGCTTCTGTGTAACGTGGTGGTGGCTCTGTAAAACTTTGTTTTGTATCTATTTTTTCATTTTTTAATTTTTGATTTAGCTCTAATGATGGTAATAACAACTCATCATCTTCACCATTATCTTGATCTTTTGTTTCTACATATAATTTCATAAATCCTTTAAATTTAATGCTTTGTCCATTTGCCTTAAAATTATATTTCCCAGCATTTATAGTAACAGAAATTGTATCATATTCTGCTGAAGACATTTGGCTTGCAATAAATCTATTATATATTAAGTTATATAATTTATATTGATCATTTGTTAATGATGATTTTACTTTTTCTGGCGTTAAATCGACATATGTTGGTCTTATTGCCTCATGCGCATCTTGTGCACCTTGTTTTGTTTTAAAATATCTATTTTCATAATATGCAGTTCCATATGTATCTTCAATGTATATTTTTGAAGCAGCTCTTGCTTCTTCTGAAATTCTTGTTGAATCAGTTCTCATATATGTAATTAAACCTACCACACCTTTTTCAGGAACTTTTACACCTTCATATAACCCTTGTGCAACAGACATTGTTTTCTTTAGTGTAAATCCTAATTTTCTTGAAGCCTCTTGACCCATTGTACTTGTAGTAAATGGTGGTGCAGGATTTCTTTTTTTCTGACCTTTTTTTATATCTTTCACTATGAAATCTGATTTTTGTAAATCACTTAAAATTTCATCAACTTGCTCTTTATTTTTTAGCTCTATTTTTTTATCATTTTTTCCAGTAAGTTTTGCTTCAAAAGATCTTTTTGCACCATCTGCTAGCAAATTTGCATAAATATTCCAATATTCTTCTGGAATAAAAGCTTCTATTTCATCTTCTCTATCTACAATTAATTTTACTACAACAGACTGAACTCTACCTGCAGATAGCCCTTTTTTTACTTTTTTCCATAACACTGGACTTATTTTATAACCAACTATTCTATCTAAAACTCTTCTTGCTTGTTGCGCATCAAATAAATTTTTATCAATTTGTCTTGGTTTTTTTATAGACTCTTGAACTGCTTTTTTTGTTATTTCATTGAAAGTTACTCTACATAAACTTTCTGGTGATATATTAAGTAAGTACGCTAAATGCCACGCTATTGCTTCTCCTTCACGATCAGGGTCAGTTGCGAGGTACACAGTTTTTGCGGCATTTGCTTCTTTTTTTAAACTTTTAATTAATGCTGCTTTTCCACGAATATTTATATATTGAGGTTCAAAATTATTATCAACATCCACACCTAATTTTGATTTTGGTAAATCACGTATATGTCCCATAGATGCCATAACTTTAGTACTTCCGCCTATAAATTTGGTTATTGTGCTTGCTTTTGCAGGTGATTCCACAATTATTAATCTATTTGCCATAACTTTCTCCTTTTTCTTATTTGTTTTAGTATATATTAAATTTTTTATTTGTCAAATTCTTATTCATGTTATTTTATTCTAGACTAGTTTAAAAAATTTTTCAATAGGTTTATTGAATTTTTTATCGACATAAAATTCAAAAAAACTACAATTTACTTTTTTAATTATATCCTTGAATATATCACAGATATATATTTATAAACTTTTAAACAGAATACATAATTAAAAATATAAATTTAGCCAGTTTATTTTTTATTACATCAAACAACCGTATAATATTTTTATAATACAAAAAAAAAGAGCCTATGCTCTTTTATTGTTAAAAAACTGTGCACAATTTTTTAACTCATTACGCATTAGCTGCATTTAATTTTTTTGATAAGTTTGATTTTTTTCTAGCTGCTGTGTTTTTTGTTAAAACACCTTTTGTACAAGCTTGATCTATTTTTTTAGTTGCTTCTGAGAATAATACTTTTGTCTCTTCTGCATTATTGTTTTCTAAAGATTGTTCAAATTTTTTAACAGCTGATTTATATCCTGATTTAATCATGTTGTTTCTTGCAGTTTTCTTTTCGATAACTGAAACACGTTTGATTGCTGATTTGATATTTGGCATTTATGTTGCACCTCCTCTTGCTATTTTGTTTTAACAAAAGCTATTCTACCATAAATATATTGAATTTGCAAGTGGTTAACAATAAATATTTATATATTCTTTATAAAATATTACAAATAATTATTAGCTTTAACTCAATGCAAATGTAACTCTTAATACAAAAACGCTCTTAAATAGGGTCAGGGGGGCAAGTTATAACTACTTTGCCCCCCCTTTCTGCTAGTCGCCGAAGTAAATCTTCGCGAAATCTTCTAAAAAATTTTTTAATTCCTGGTTTTTAAACTTCCTCTGTTCGATAACCAGGCCATCCTTTAGTATCGCGTAACCTCCTTGACTTCTTACGTGAAACTCACACTTATAAATCATTTCTTCGGATTCGTTACTCGGAAACTGTATTTTATAAATATCTATTACGTTTCCGTATCCCATGGTTTCATATTGGTGTTTTGGTAATTTCTCCAAAGGAATTTCTCTAAAGGTTTTTGCCAATTCATTTGCTGGTACTGACATTGTCAATATTGATATCAACAATTGAACTAGCTCAATTGCAACCTTAGATTTTGGTAGATTTTTCCAATCCCGCTTTTTTGTTGCTGCGATACAAGGAAAAATACTTTGACTAGCTCTTGCCGGATAGAAGATTCGTCCTGGCATTTTCGACCCTCCTTTCAAATGTTATATTAATATTGTAACATTTTTATGTCTTCTAGTCAATACAAAAATATATCCAATAGTATGAAATTATTTCCATTTCTATTGGATATATTTATTATTTTATTCCTTAAATATTGCTTCGAATTCATCTCCGTCAATTTTTTCTTTTTCTAATAATACTCCAGCAACAGCGTGTAGTTTATCTATATTTCTTCTTAATATTTCCTCTGCTGTTTTATATGCTGTATCTATTATAGATTTTACTTCTTCATCAATTACACTTGCAGTTTCTTCTGAATATTCCTTTGATTGAGCTAAATCTCTTCCTAAAAATACTTCTTCTTGTCCTACACCTAATGTCATAGGTCCAATTCTATCACTCATACCATATTGTGTAACCATTGCTCTAGCAATTTTTGTTGCTCTTTCAATATCATTGCTTGCGCCTGTTGAAATATCATCTAATATTAATTTTTCAGCAACTCGTCCCCCCAATAATGAAATAATATTCTCTTGCATTTCACCTTTAGACATAAATGATTTATCTTCATTTGGTCTATACATTGTATATCCTCCAGCCATTCCTCTTGGAACAATTGATATTTGATGAACTGCATCTTGTGTAGGTAAAAATCTACTTACAACAGCATGACCAGCTTCATGATATGCAACTAATTTATTTTCTTTTTCACTTCTTACTCTGCTCTTCTTTTCAGGTCCCATTGTTACTTTAACCATTGCATCTTCAACGTTTTTCATTGTAATTTCTGTTTCATTATTTCTTGCTGCTAATAAAGCTGCTTCATTTAATACATTTTCAAGATCAGCACCTGAAAATCCTGATGTATTTTTAGCAATAATTCTTAAATCAACATCTGCTGACAATCTCTTCTTTCTTGCATGAACTTCTAATATTTGCTCTCTTGCTTTTACATCTGGTTGAGAAACTACTATTTGTCTGTCAAATCTACCTGGTCTTAATAAAGCTTTGTCTAATACATCTGGTCTGTTTGTAGCAGCCATAACTATTACACCTTCATTTAAAGCAAAACCATCCATTTCAACTAATAATTGATTTAATGTTTGCTCTCTTTCATCATGACCTCCACCAAGGCCAGCACCTCTTTGTCTACCAACTGCATCAATTTCATCTATAAATATTATACAAGGAGCATTCTTTTTAGCTTGTTCAAATAAATCTCTAACACGTGATGCACCAACACCAACAAACATTTCTACGAAATCTGAACCACTTATGATAAAGAATGGAACTCCTGCTTCTCCTGCAACAGCCTTAGCAAGTAAAGTTTTACCAGTTCCAGGGTGACCTACTAATAAAACACCTTTTGGAATTCTAGCACCCATATCTGTGAATTTTTTAGGATTTTTTAAGAAATCTACGATTTCTTGTAATTCTTGTTTTTCCTCATCAACACCTGCAACATCGTTAAATGTTATTTTATTTTTATCATCTTGATTTACAACTCTTGCTCTACTTTTTCCAAAAGACATTGTTTTATTACCAGTCTGTCTTCCTCCCATAGATATAAACCAAAATATTAAAAATATTATTAATAATCCAAGTGGAGCTATTACTGAAAAAATTGTAACCCATACAGATTGAGATTCTTGTTCAACTGTTATTTTGCCTTCTTTCATAGGTTCTTGAACATTATCCATAAAACTTTTTAAATCTGGTATATTTACTTTTTTTTGTGATGTTCCATCATTAAATTCTACCATTGCAGAATATCCATCTGCATTAATATCAATTGTTGAAACTTGCCCTGCCTCAATTTTTGAAACAAGTTCTGAGTACGTAAACTTTCTGTCTGAATTATCATATATTGCCGTAACTCCAACAATTAAAATTACTCCTATAATTAACCATACGGCTAATGTTTTTATGCCATTTTTCAAATCATTTCCTCCTTTTATGTTAGTATTTTTCATTAGTTAAAACGAATTTTTCCTAATTATAATAACATACAAAATATATTTTTACTCAAATATATTATATAACATAGTTTCATTTACAATTCAAGCATTTACACAAAAGTTTCACAATTACAAGGTTCGCATAAACATTATTACTTTTCAATCTTTTTGTATACATTTTTAATTATAGTATATCTTTGTTCAATTATATTTAAATAAAAAGCTTTTCTCTTCTCCGATATATAGCTTATTCCACTAATAAAATCATTTATTTCATTTATATTAATCTTTGAAAAAATTTCTTTAACTGCATTATTGCAGTCCTCATTATTCATACCTTTTATATATGCCATATAATTAATTTTCTTTCCATCTTCTTTTAAACATGAATAACAATTAATTGCCAAATTCTTTAGTTCTGTATCATTTAATCTTTCAATTTCTTTATCTTCAATCATAGGATTTAAGCAAGATCCACAGTCATAAATAGGCGCAAAAGTAACTTGTTTTGTTTTTTTATTAACCAAAAAACCCCAATTTCCGTTATGCCTATCTGTATTGCCTATTAATGCATCAACAACAAACATTTTCCAAAATTTTAATTTTGTCTCGCTTGAATTTATCATTTTACATTCTTCAATAACATCAATTATATCAGATAACTCAGTATCTATTTTTTTATCTGGATTTGTACTTAATGCTAATCCTTCAAATTCAAATAATTCACTATCATCAGAGGTGAAATCTTCACAAGCACACACTATTTTTTCTTTTCCATTATAATTATATTTACCTAAAATAGTATTTTGAGTTTCAAACCCTATCATTTTAAAAATGTTACTTCCAATATATTCTGAAAACGCATTATTAATATATGAAATGTTTTTATTTTTTTCTCTAATAGGATCAGGAAATTTTACAAGATACTTTTTTCCATTATAAATTAAGGTCTTCTTTTTTTCAGAACCCTTATAATTATTAAATTCTTCTGTAGCATTTGAAAAATCAATCATCGCTCATTATCACATAATTAATAATAAATAATTTACATTAATATTTATTATTAATTCCTTTCCTTTTATTTTTTACAAGTATAACATACATTATACTTTAGATATAGTAATCACACCCTTTTTTATAAAAATTTTTAAATTTTTATTAGGTGTCAAATATTTATTTCCTATATTTCTTTCACATAATTTAATAACATCTTCAATATGAACTTTTTCTATTCCCTTTGTAGTATTAAAAAGCTTAGCTACACTTTTTAATATTATTTTTGCTTTTATAAAACTATCTAAGTTATTGAATTTTTTTAAATCTAACTTAATCTCACTTTCATTGTACGAAATTAAAGTATTTTTAAACTCTTTATCAACAACATTATCCACAAAATTGCTTTCTTGTGTTGCTAAATCCGATAATCTACTAATTGATTCAATAATATTAGGATTAAATTCCTTTTCAATATATGGAATAAGCAAATTTCTAACTTTGTTTCTAGTATACACATTTTCCTTATTAGACTCATCAAACTTAGGATTAAGATTTTCATCAACACAATACTGTTCAATACTTTTTCTATCAATTTCAATCAAAGGCCTAATAAACTTACCATTTCTAATAGGTTCAATTCCTTTAAGACCTGAAACCCCAGACCCTCTCATAATATTCATAAGCACAGTTTCAGCATTATCATTTTTATTATGAGCAATAGCAATTTTATTTGCACCAACCTTATCAAAAATCTCATCAAAAAAATCATATCTAACATTTCTACCAGCTTCCTCACAACTAATCTTAAGTTTTTCCGAAAGCCCTACAACATCAACCTTTTTAACAAAGCACTCAACATCATTATCTTCACAAAAGCCCCTAACAAACTCCGTTTCCGAATCAGCCACAGCCCTAATCATATGATTAACATGAGCCACAACCAATTTAATATTAAACTTCTCCCTAAGCTTAATAAGAGCTCTAAGCAGGCTCATAGAATCCGGACCCCCAGAAACTGCCACAACAATACAATCACCAGAACAAATCATATTAAATTTTCTAATAGTTCTCAAAACTCTCTCATCAAACTCACTCAAAAAATCAAACCCCCTCATTTTTGCAAAAAGCTCACCCCAACCTTCAGAGTAGTGAGGATAGGATTATATTATAATATAATCCTATTCTCACGGTCCCAACCCAAGCTTCAAAGCCCAACTTGCAAAAACCTAATAATCCTTCGCCAAATTAGCAAATTTAGTATAACTTCCAAGCCAAGCAAGCTCAACAGTTCCAGTAGAACCAGCTCTGTGTTTAGCAATAATAACTTCCGCAATATTTTTCTTTTCACTATCTTCATTATAGTAATCATCTCTATATAAGAACATAACAATATCGGCATCCTGCTCTATCGCTCCAGATTCACGAAGGTCAGAAAGCATAGGTCTATGATCTGGACGTTGCTCAGGCGCACGGGATAACTGTGATAATGCAATTACAGGAACATTTATTTCTTTCGCTAATATTTTTAAAGATCTACTAATTTCAGAAATTTCCTGCTCACGGCTACCACCTTTTTTGTTACTCCCTTGAACAAGCTGTAGATAATCTATTACAACTAGACCAATATTTTTTTCTAATTTTAATTTCCTACACTTTGCACGAATTTCCATTACAGATATACCAGGTGTGTCATCTATGTATATACCGGTTTGAGAAAGCTCTCCAGATGCTGTTGCAAGTTTAATCCAATCATCATCTGCAATTCTACCTGTTCTAATACTATTTCCATCAACCATAGCAACACTACCCAAAATTCTGTTAGCCATTTGCTCCTTTGACATTTCGAGACTGAATATAGCAACACCAACATTTGCCTGTATTGCTGCATTTGTAGCAATATTTAATGCAAATGCAGATTTTCCCATAGCAGGTCTTGCAGCAACTAGTATTAAATCTGAATTATGAAGACCAGCTGTTTTATTATCTAAATCTATAAATCCAGTTGGAACACCAGTTACATGTTGTTTTCTATTATACAAATCCTCAAGCTCAGTAAAAGAATCTACTAAAATATCTTTAATAGATGAGTACCCTGTTTGATTTCTTTTTTGCATAACATTAAAAATTTTCTTTTCAGCACTATCCATTATATCTTCAACATCTTGAGTTGGGTCATAACCTAAAGAAATTAAATCATTTGCTGTTTTTATAAGAGTTCTTAATGTTGATTTTTCTTCTACTATTTTAATATATCTTTCAACATTTGAAGTAGTAGGAACTTTATCTGGTAATTCTGCTAAATATTCCAATCCTCCTACTGCCTCAAATTTCCCAATTGCACTTAATTCAGATTTTAATGTTATAATATCAATTGGCTCTGCTCTATTATATAAATTAAGAATCGCTTTATAAATTATTTTATTATCTTCTCTATAAAAATCATCTTCTGTTAGAGTTTCAACTGCAGATATTACAGCATCTTTATCTGTTAGCATACATCCTAAAACTGCCTGCTCTGCCTCCAAATCATGTGGTGGTACTTTATTAAACTCCATTTTTTACTATTCCTCCTAGACAGATTTTGAGTAAAAAAATATTGCTCATACGTACTTTAGAATTCCATATAGCAATATTTTTTCTCATGTATTTTGGCTTATTCTGAAATAACTTTTACCTTTAATTTTCCAGTAACACCTTCAAATAATTTCATACTTATATCAAAACTACCTAAATTTTTTATGTTTTCATTAAGTATAATTTTCTTTTTATCAATATCTATTTTGTATTGTTTTTTAAGCTCTTCTGATATTTCTTTTGATGTTACTCCACCAAATATTTTTCCGTTTTCTCCTGCTTTTACTTTAATTGTTAATGTTATATCATCTAATTTTTTAGCTATTTTTTCGGAATTTTCTTTATTAACATCTTTTTTATATTGTTCTGACTGTTTTTTAGCCTTTAATTTACTCATATTTTCGTTATTAGCTTCTACAGCTAATTTTTTTGGAAATAAAAAATTACGTGCATAACCATCACTTGCATTTATTATTTCATCTTTTTTTCCAACGCCCTTTATATTATCTAATAAAATTACCTTCATAATTAACACCTCTACTTTTGAATTGGATTATATCATTTATGTGTATGATTTTCAATAGAAATATTTTGAAATTAATTATATGTCTTATAAAAATTGTTTCTAAAAAAAATACACATAAATCTTTATTTATGTGTATTTTTTATTACTACGCATCTTTTGCATTCTTTTTTTCTTTTTTCATTTTTATAATTTCAACTCCAAGAGTTATAACTCCTAATACTACAGCAATTCCAATTAATACTAAAGTATTTTTTCCAATAAAGTTTGTACTTGTTGAAATTAAACATTCTTTAAATACTTTTATTGTATATGTCATTGGTAGTAATGGATTTAAGAATCTAAATCCTTTATCAATTGTTTCTACCGGGAATGTTCCTCCAGCAGCAGCTAATTGAAGTACTAATATAATTAATGCTAAGAATTTTCCTATATCTCCCAAATTTCTAATTAAGAATTGTATAATTGTCATAAATACGCCACCAGTTATGGCACATTCTAATAAATATACTCCCATATTTGTTACATCAAAACCTAATCCAAATTTTAATACTAATCCAGTAACTACACCATCTATTAATCCAATTCCAATATACATTAAATTTTGTAAAATTTTATTTTTTTCATTATAATCTAATTTTCCAAATCTATGTCTTTGGTCATAATATAAAACAACATAACACATTAAAGCTCCAACCCATAATCCAATTGATAAGAATAATGGTGTAAATGCAATACCATATGAACTTACTTCACCATAATCCTCTTCTTCAATTTTTACTGGATCTGATACGAAATCATTTAATCCATTTAATTTAGTTAGCTCTGTTTTAGATTTTTTTAATCCATTATTAATTTCTGTTTTGAAAGTATCAACACCATCTAATAAAGTTTGACTACCTTCTACAGCGGAAGTACTTCCTTCATCTAATTTATTTAAAGAATCCTTAACTGTTTCTGAACTTGTGCTTAATGTTTTTAATCCAGTTTCAAGTGATTGTGCTCCACTTTGAACTTGAGTACCTCCAACTTTTAATGTTGAAAGACCATTTTTTAAAGTTTCTGTTCCATTTTTAACAGATGTTAATCCTGTTTTTAATGTACCAATTTTTGCCATTAATCCAGAAATTTCTGATGAACTTGATTTTAAAGTTTCTGTTCCATTTTTAAGTGATTGAGCTCCAGCTCTTACTTCATCACTTTTTGCTGATAAAGACTTTGCACCTGCGGCAATTGCTTTACCATTATCTTCTAATTTATATTTTTCTTTTCCAGCTATTATTGCTTTTGCACTTTGAGCCATTTGGCTTATTTGTTCATTTGTAACACCATTTCCATTTATTGCATTATCATAATCTATTATAGATTGTAATAATTGATTTTGGCTACCATCTAATTGATTTACTAAAGTTGTATAATCTTGAACACTTTTGGCCAAATTATCAGTATTTTGTGTATAACTTTGGACACCTGAATTTACTTGTTCTGCACCATTATTTAAATTATCTATACCTTGTATTAAAGTAGATATTTTGTCTCCTCCATTTGTAGATAAGCTATCAACTCCAGCATTAATTTGGGCTATTGCATCATCTAATGTTGTTGCTCCACTTTCTAAACTTGCAACACCTTCGTTTACCTGTGATACACCATTATTTAAACTTGAGCTTCCTGCATATGCACTTTTTACTCCATTGTCAAAATCTGTATATTTGCTATTTAATAATCCAATTCCACTGTTTAAATCTTTTAATCCACTATTTAAATCAGATGTTCCATCATATATTTTATCTGCTCCATCTGAAATTTCTTGTAAGCTATCTGGAACTTCTGCTAATGTATCTGATAATGTTGATACAACTTCTTTTCCAACTTTACTTTGTAATTCCATTTCTGTTGCTGTTATAACTTTGTTAATTATTTGTGATGCTAAGTAATTGCTTTGTTGGTTTGGTGAATATGTTATAGTTGCAACTTTTTTATCTTCTTCTTTTGCACTATTTAAACATTCTGTAAAATTGCTTGGTATTGTTATTGTTGCATAATATTCTGCATTTTGTAATCCCTCATTTGCTTCATCTTGACTAACTTCGCAAATATCCATAACATCTTTATCTTTTAATTCTTTTACCAATTCACTACCTTGGTTAGTTCCGTCTACTCCTTTATCTAGATTTACTATTGCTATTTTCATATCTGTCAAATTTCCATATGGATCCCAATATGATTTTAAATAGAAGAAGCTATATATAATTGGAATACATAACACTACTATGAAAATAATAATTTTGAAAAATTTTTTATTCTGCATCTTTTTCAACTTCCTTTCTTTTTAAACCATTTACTAAGAAATGCAATATATTATCTGCTATTTCTTTTTCATCTAATTTTTTATAATCTTCATTCCAGTCTATCATTAGTGCAATGTACATTTTGTATATTAGAAAGGTCGTAATATCTATATTTTGTACTTCAATTTTATCATTTTGAATTGCAAGCTCTAATTGTTTTCTTATATAATTTTGAATTTCTTTATCCACTATTTTTAAATTTTCTTTTAGTTGCTCATTTTTTAATATCTCTGATTCTTTAAACAGCATTTTTAAGAATTTACAATTTTTTTTGTATTTTAACAAATTATATATTACCTGATGTACTGTTTCCATAAAATCTAATTTTTTAGACTCTACATTTTCAATTATTTTTCTCATATTTTGTAGCTCTTCTTTTATGCAATATTTTAAAAGCTCTTCTTTACTTGAAAAATAAGTATAAACAGTTTTTTTGGTTACTCCTGCTTCACTTGCTATTTCGTCCATAGATACTTTTTTAAAGCCATAATTAGTAAATAATTTCTTTGCTGCGTTAAGTATTTGCTCTTCCTTCATAAGCCTTTACTTCCTTTCTATACTAATATACCATTTCAGTATATTAGTATACTCTCATTTTCATTCTTTGTCAACATTTTTAAGAAACATTTATAATTGCTTTTATTTATTAACAATTGATTTATAAAAAAAAATCCCTGTATAGTTGCTACTTCAACTTATACAAGGGTTTCTAAATTGGTGCATTAGCAGTGGACATATTCGAAAAAGGACTTGCACAAAAATACATTATCATTCGTTTCAAAATTAGCTATAGCAATGGTTCAAAACGAATGCATATACAAATGTGATTTTTTCACCATAACTATATTTATAATTTAACATAACATTTTATATCCATTACTATATTTGAACTCAGTTTTATTGTGTAATTTATAATTAAAACTATAATTAGCAAAAATTACAATTCAATATATATTGTCTAAATCCTTTTACATAATTTAAGTGATATTTTTTTATTTTCTAGCATTATTTTTTTATATCTTTTCCCATTTATTTAAAGCATAAATATCAAATTTATATTTTTACGCTAAATTCCAATAGCAATTTTTTTACATCTTCTGCTTGATTTGGTACAATTTTCCTACCTTTTATACCAATTTTATTTGCTGTTTCATAGTTTTTCCCAGAGTAATCATCATCTATAAATAAGCACTCTTCTGCATTTAAATTATATCTATCCAAAAGTAATCTATACACTTTTTCATCTGGTTTTTTTATATGTTCTTGTGCTGATATTAAAATTCCTGTACATAACCCAAAAAATTCATCATTTTTAAAATATTCATATGTTTGATTAGCCATATTAGATAATACAAATAAATTATATCCATTTTTTTTTAATGTTTTTGCTATTTCAACTACATCTCTATTTATAGGTTGTTTTTTATACCATTCATGTAAAAAATCCTGTGTCAACGTTTCATATTTAGACTCATTTCTTTTGTTTATTATTTCTATTGCTTCATCATTAGTAATATTCCCTAAATCCATTAAAGTCCATTCTTGAGCATGAAATATCTCATCATATATGTATTTTATCTCTTCTTCTTTTTTAGTAAAATTACTAATTATTTTATTTTGATTATAATTTATAATTACATTTCCTAAATCAAAAATTATATTTTTTATCATTTTCTTTTCCTTTCACAATTTATAAAACTTTATTTAATTTCATTTCAATATATTACTTCAACTCTATCATCTTCAATATTACATTCCGAAAGACAAAGCACTTTTCCATTTTATATGTTAGCACCTGCCTTTTTCATTTTTTATCTTCAATTTTATATGTCATAATCTTCTCTATTTTTTAATTTGCAATGTTGCATTGCAAATTTCCCATTTTCCCTGTTTATATCATAAAATTCATATAAAAACAATTATTTTCAGAAATTACTGATACAAACTAAAAGAAAACAAAAAAATATGAATCGATAAATCAATTCATATTTTTTTGTTCTCTTAGTCTCACTATTTTCAATGCTTTGAAAAAGTTTGACAAAAACTTGCTTTGGTGGGCAGGGATGGATTCGAACCATCGTACTCGAATGAGAACAGATTTACAGTCTGCCGCCTTTAGCCACTCGGCCACCTACCCAACTATTTAATTTAATAAAAATGAATACTGTTATGATACTATAGCAGTATTCATTTGGTGCGCCCTCAAGGATTCGAACCTTGGACCCACCGGTTATGAGCCGGTTGCTCTGACCAACTGAGCTAAGGGCGCGTATTTCCTATCGACAGTGATTAGTATATAATATAATTTAGAATATGTCAATACATATTTTAAATTTTTTTTATTATATATTTAGCATGAAATATTATAATGGTTTTACCTAATATTTTTAAATCGCATAAACAATATATAGTAATGAGCAACAACTTAAATAACTCATTATTATCAACAAGCTATAAAAGATTATTGCTCTGGCTTTGTATATTTACTTTTTCTCATTATGTTTTTCTGTACTTTCTGGTAATTCTGCCATTTCAGGTAGCTCTAGTACAACTTTTATTTTCATAATGTATCTTATTCCTCTAACTAACTTCATATTTTTTATTCTTTCCCATAAAGTTGGTTTTACTTCTATTCTTGTGTCTTCTATATACTGTGTATCTATTTGATCTTGACCACTTTCTGATTGATTTAAATTGTTTTCAGAAATTTCTTCAATATTTTCATTTTTTACATTTTCAATGTTTTCAATATCTTTTAATGATTCTGCTATTTCAATTCCAATGTAACTCAATGCCTTTGATCTATCCTCAATTCTTTCCATATCTACTTCTATATAAAGATTTGATTCTAAATTTGAAATTTTTACATTAATTAAATTAAGAGAATCTAAATAAGTTTGTGTTTTTTTAGATTTTGCCCTTCCTAATACTCCTAATGTATCAATTATATCATCTGGTAATTTATTTGATAAATCTTGGACTTTCTTTTTCCAGTTTGTTTCCTTACTTTCAACTGCTGTAAGTACTTCCTTTAATTCAGATGCTAATGCTATGTTATTTTCTCTTTGACGTATTAGTTCCTCAATTTTTTTTGTGTTATCTTCAAATTGTGTAGTTGCATATTCTACTAAATCATATGCAGCATCATATACATCTCTTGGAAAAGTATCCTCTTTTGGATATTCTTCTAGATATGATTTTATTGAAGCAATTAAGTCTAAAAAATAGCTATCTTCTTCTAGCTTAACAATCTTCTTTTTACTATTCGGATTTATCATTTTTTTTACTTTTTCTATATTAGCTAGAATTTTTTCTTGTGTTATTACCATTCTTACATTTCCACTGCTATTTTTAGCCATGCAACTTTCCTCCTTTATCATAAGTAAATTTCTAATAATATTATACACGTTTCTACAAAAAACTACAATTACAAAAATATTTCAATTATATTACAATTATATTACACGCATAAAAACGATTATTTTTATAATCGTTTTTTTTTAATTATTAAGTTTGGTACCGGTGGTGGGACTCGAACCCACACGCCATTTCTGACAACAGATTTTGAGTCTGCCTCGTCTACCAATTCCAACACACCGGCATATGACTATATATTAGCATACTATTATTTTTTTGTCTATGGTTTAAAAAAGATTTTTTATTATTTTTCATCTAATTATTGTGTTTTGGTATCTTTATAGTTATCATTTAAAAAGATATTATAATATAAAAATTATATTTTATACTATAATATCTTTTTCACAATCATATAATGTTATAAATTATAACACGCCTTTTTATTCCCCTTTTTCTATCAATAATATTGTTTCATTTTCATCTGTCCTGTATATTTTTGCACCTATATTGTTTAATCTCTTTAAAGTATTTTGTGTTGGATGTCCATAACTATTTCCTTTTCCAACAGAAATTAGAGCTACTTTAGGATGTATTTGGTTTAAAAAAGCCTTAGATGAACTCGTATTTGAACCGTGATGTCCAACTTTCAAAATATCTACCTGAGGCCAACTTCTTGATGATTCAACCTCTTCTTCTGCATCCCCTGTAAATAAATATTTTACATCATTAAATTCCATTTCTACCACTATTGAGCAATTATTATAATCATCTTTATTATTTCCAATTGACATTATTTCACAATTTGCATATCCAACATTAAATTTATCTCCAATTTTAGGAGTTGTTACCTTTAAATTTTTCTGCGAAATTGCGTCAAGTACATCTTCATATGTTCTTGTATTTGCAATTACATTTGGCATATATATTGTTCCTATATTAAAATTTTTTATTACATCATCCAATCCCCCAATATGATCTTCGTGAGGATGTGTTCCAATTAAATAATCAATTTTATTTATTCCCAATTCATTTAAGTATTCAACAACTCTTTGCCCCATTTCGTTTGTACTTGCATCTATTAACATAGTTTGATTATTGTTCGTAATTAATATACTGTCTCCCTGTCCTACATCAAAACAGTATACTCTTAAACTATTATCGTCCGGTATTTTGGATATGCAATCATTTCCTGTAACTATTGTTACATTTTTTAAATTTTCAAGTGTTTCCGAATTCACATTTCCATTTGTTGCTGATGTCAAAGTTTTAAATATTTGTGAATTATCACCACATACAATCAACATTAATATTATAATTGTTGTAATAATTGCTCCAAGTAATGTATTTTTTTGATTCTTTTTAATATTCATTTTTCTTTTGCCCCCTCATCATTTTTTTCAATTGTTCCAAATATTTTTCATCTTTTCTTTTATATCCATTTCTATACTATTTTGCATTTCTTTATCTATTACATATCCCCCTTTCTCATATTTTAATACTGTCCCTTCCTTTATATTTTTTGGTAAGTGTGAGACATTAATTTCTTTTTTTTGCTTATTTGATCTATTTTCACATACTGCTATATTACCTTCTATTCTGTCTATAACCCAAACCTCATCCATTAAACTTATCTCCTCTATTATATTTTTTATAAAATTTTCTAAGTTCATTTTTTCATTTGTTACATAATTATTGTTTTGAATTTGCATACATATCTCCTTTATGCCCCCTCAAAACCCCTTTTTATTCTGATAAATCAAATTTTGGCACATATTCTTCTTCATGTTCACCAAGCTCTTGAATATATCCATTTTTTAAATTTAATAAATATAAATAATTTTCTATTTCTTTATATTCTTTTTTCGTTAGTTTTCTATTTATTAATTTATCTTCTTTTGCTTTATATGTTGGAAAATATTGTGCCATTATACTTATGTATGTATTTTCATCAAAATTTTCCTTTACATATTTTAATATATTTTTTGTATTTAGCAAGTGATGTGGTAATATTAAATGCCTTATTATTACACCTTTTTGTATAATTCCTTCTTCATTAAATATAGGATTTCCAACTTGTTTTTGCATTTCTTTTATTGCAGATATTGCTGTTTCAAAATAATTATCTATTTTTGAATACTTTTTTGCAATTTCATTAGAATAATATTTTAAATCTGGCAAATAAATATCAATATATCCATTTAATTTTTTTATTGTTTCCACATTTTCATACCCATTTGAATTATATATTATTGGTATATTTAAACCTTTTTTTCTTGCAATTTTTATTGCTTCTATTATTTGTGGAACATACATTGTTGGTGTAACTAAATTGATATTATTTACATTTTTTTCTTGCTGTTTTATAAATATTTGTGCCAAATGCTCTATTGTTATTTCCTTGCCTTTTCCTAATTGACTTATTTCATAATTTTGGCAATATATACAATTTAAATTACAATTTGAAAAAAATACTGTTCCAGATCCATTTTTTCCACTTATGCATGGCTCTTCATAATTATGGACTGATGCTAGTGCTATTTTTATTTTATTATCACACTTACATCTTCCTTTTATTCCATTTAATCTATTTACTCCGCATTTGTGTGGACATATATTACATGATTTTAGCTCTTCCATTTTTACTTCCTATTACAAAAAATTATTATCCAAATTCTATCATTTTTTTTAGAATATTACAATTATTATTTTGTATAATAATCATTTTTTCGCTCATAATATAATTGAACAATTAAAAATTGTTCGTACACTTTTTGGTGTACAGGGAGGTTTTTATGTCAGATAATCATATGGAAAATAGTCAGGCAGGAAATTCTACTAATACAGTTTGGCAAATTGTCGGTAGATTAATTACTGCAGGTATTGTTTTAGCAATCACAGCATTTTTCACTCCTGGTTTTGAAATTAGTAATTTTTGGTCACTTGCAATAGCAACAATAGTTTTAACAGTTATAGACTTTTTAATTGCTAAATTTACGGGAATAAAGGCTAGTCCATTTGGAAAAGGCTTTGTAGGATTTATTTTATCTGCAGTTATATTATATGTTACTCAATATTTTGTAGCAGGTTATGTTATTTCATGGATGGCTGCAATTATAGGTGCTTTAATTTACGGTATAGTTGATTATTTTTTACCTGGCGATGAACAAATGTAGTTGCATTTTAATGCACTAAAAGACGAATATATGAATTTCATTTTTATTCTATTCATATATTCGCCTTTTTTTAATTATATTTTTTTACATATTCATTATATAAATTTACTGCTGTTTCTGGGCTATCTGAACCTTCACGATTTTTTATAGGTGCAAATTCTTCTTCTCTTTTTACTCTTAGTATACTCATTGAATTAAAGAAACTAAATCCATCAAATATATAAGATTCAAATTTATATGCATTTGGTGTTGTTACCTCTACAAAATTTCCTTTTTCATCTAAATAGTTAGATTTTTTATATGCAGTATGATATGGTAGATCAACTTCTGATAATTTTTCTAAAGCCTTTATATTAAATAAATGACTTAAAATATTTACTTCACCATACATTAATTGACCATTACTACCAATTTCTTCAGCCATTTTTTCTGGTAATTCAGTATATTCAATTACTTTTGGAACACCATTTAATTTGCAAAATACTCCAACACGCTCTTTTGCATTTTTCTTAACAACTGATTTTGATGATATTAAGTTGTTTTCTGTTATTGTTAAACCAGTTAACACTGGATCAACTATTTTTAATAGTATATTGTCAACTCCTCCAACAAAAATCCACTCAATTCCATCTTCTTTCATTTGATTTATTAAATTAGCATCTTTTAAAGATTTGTATATACTTCCATTTCCATCTGAAGCTTCTTTTATTAATTTATTTTGGTCTATTACAATGTTGCCATCTTCTTTAACCATTGGAACTTTTCCTTGTTTAAAGAACTTTACTTTATTTTTATCATAACCAAAAAAGTTATTTTCTTTTAAGAATTGTATTGTTTGATCATTATTATCTTCACTTGTCATTATGTACCAAGGTATTACTACATTATATTTTTTATTTGCTTTTTGTAATGATTCAACTATTATTTCAAATAAATATTTTTCTCCATTTACAGTATTTATTTTAAATGTACCTTTTGGACCTTTGTGACCTAATCTTGTTCCTTGTCCTCCAGCCATTGTAATTACTGCATATTTGTTATTTTTTATTACATCAATTCCTATATTTTTATATTCTTTGAATTTTTCTTCTGATAAACTATTTAAATCTGTATATTCTATATGTTCAATTTTTCTTTCATCTATTAATGGTATATTATTAGCATTTTTATATAAATTCATTACTTGATTTAAATCTATTCTATTTAATTGTTCTATTAATCTTTCATTTTCTTCCTCTGTATATACTTTTGACATAATATTTACTATTTCATTTTGATTGTATTTTTTTAATTTTTCTATTGTTTCTTCATAATTTTTCATCATTTTATCACCCTCATAGGCTTAATCTTAGCATATATTTGCGATTGTATCAAGCTTTTTTTAATACATAATATGATTTTTTTAAAGTTTAGTGCATATATATTTTTTTGAATAATATAATTTATTAACATTATTGAACAAGGTTAATTGTACATGACAACTACTATTTTTCTTGTTCATTGTGATTTTTCACAAATTTGAGCGAATGATTACAATGTTATATTTTATAGCATAGCAATTTTAAGGAGGTTTTCAATGGAAGATAAAGTAAAATTATATGAAGATATTGCCAAACGAACTGATGGTGATATTTATGTTGGTGTGGTTGGCCCTGTCCGAACTGGTAAATCTACTTTTATAAAAAAATTTATGGATTTACTTGTTATTCCAAATATAGATAATTCATATAAGCAAGAAAGAGCTAAAGATGAATTGCCACAAAGTGCAGCTGGAAAAACAATTATGACTACAGAGCCCAAATTTGTTCCTAATGAAGCTGTTGAAATAAAAATAGATGGCGATATTTCGCTAAAAACTCGTCTTGTTGATTGTGTTGGTTATTTAGTAAATAATGCAATTGGATATTTGGAAGATGATATGCCTCGAATGGTAAAAACACCTTGGTCTGAAGAGGAAATTCCATTTGAAAAAGCAGCTGAAATTGGTACCAAAAAAGTTATTCAAGAACATTCTACAATTGGAGTTTTAGTAACTACAGATGGAAGTATTACTGATATTCCAAGAGCAGATTATATTCAAGCTGAAGAGCGTGTAGTTTCTGAATTAAAAGAGCTAAAAAAACCTTTTGTTATTGTTTTAAATAGTGCTACACCATATTCTGAAGAAACAAAAAATCTTGCAAGAGACTTAGAAGCAAAATATTCTAATCCAGTTGTTTGCACAGATTGTACAAATCTTTCTTTAGATGATATTAATAAAATTTTTAGTAGCATTTTATATGAATTTCCTGTAGAAAGAATAAATATTAATTTTCCTCGCTGGGTTGATAATTTAAGCTCTTCACATTGGTTAAAGGCTGAATTATATAAGGAAATAAAAGAAACATTTAATGATGTCCGAATTTTAAAAGAAGTCCGTACTCAAGTTTCAAATTTAAATGATACTCAAATTATTTCTGAAACACGTATTAATGAAATTGCACTTGGTACTGGTGAAATTAATTTAACAGTTTATTTGCTTGATGATTTATTTTACAAAATTATATCAGAAATTTCTGGTGTAGAAATTGCAAATGAAGGTGACTTATTTTCAACAATTACCAACTTATCACAGGTAAAACGAGAATATGATAAAGTAGCCACAGCTCTTGAAGAAGTAAAATCAAAAGGATATGGTATTGTTACACCATCTATTGATGAACTTATTCTTGATGAACCAGAAATGGTTAAACAAGGTTCAAGATTTGGCGTTAAATTAAAGGCAACTGCTCCTTCAATACATATGATTAGAGCTAATATAGAAACTGAAGTTTCTCCTATTGTTGGAAGTGAAAGACAATCAGAAGAGCTTGTTAATTATTTACTTTCAGAATTTGAAAATGACCCACAAAAAATTTGGGAATCTAATATTTTTGGAAAAAGTTTACACGCTCTTGTTAATGAAGGCTTACAAAGCAAATTGTATCATATGCCAGAAGAAGCTCAAGGAAAATTACAAGAAACTTTGGAAAGAATTATTAATGAAGGTAGTGGCGGATTGATTTGTATTATACTTTAATGATGATTCTACCTTAATATGAAAAAAGATGTACCTTTTTTGTACATCTTTTCTCTTTATTTGCTCATATTATTTCACTTGTGCATCTACATAACTCTTTGTCGTAAGTTATAATTGTTGTATTATAATAAGATTTTTTATCGTACCTAAGCATATAATGCACTACCTATTATTCCAGCATCATTACCTAGCTCTGCTATTACTATTTTGGGCATATTTTCTTTGTAAAATACATAATCTGCGTTATAAAATTCGTTTATAAATTTTTCTAAAAAAATTTCTTTATAGTATGAGAAGCCACCACCAATACATATTGCCTGTGGCTCTAGAATATCTACTATATTTGATATACCTATACATAAATTTTCTATATATTCATCTATTATCTCTTTTACAATAGGATTTGTTTGATTATTTTTTACTATATTTAACAGCTCTTCTCCATCTGTATTTTCTGGTAAATTTAAATTGTATCTAATATCATTTTTAAATCTTCTCATTGAGCCATATATTTCAAAACAGCCCTTACTGCCACATCTACAAACTTCACCATTTTTTTGAATTATCATATGTCCAAATTCAAATCCAGAGCTTCTTTCCGGTACAATCAACTTTCCATTATAAAAAGCAGCACCACCTATTCCGGTACCTAAACATATAAAAATACAATCTTTATAATTTTGTAATGCACCTAATTTTTTTTCTGCCAAACCAGCACATTTACCATCATTTTTTATATGAATTTCCGCATATTCAAAATTCTTTTGTAGCTCTTTTTTCAATTCAAAATCTTTTAATCCTAAATTAACACTATATTTAACAATATCATCTTTCACAATTCCTGGTATTCCAATTCCAATTTTTTCAATCTTCTCAAATTCTTCATCTTCCCACTTTTTCAAAATTGTTACTATTGTATTTACCAAAAATTCTTTTATATTATTTTTTTCAATATAAGTAATTTTTTCTTCAACCTTTTTTAAGATTTTTCCATCAGGACTTACTACACCAACCCCTATATGGCTTCCTCCTATATCTATTCCTATGTTCATATTTTTCCATCCTTTTTTAATAATCAAATTTAGTTCCATTTGTAAGTTCAATTACAATATTATTTTCAGTTTCATTTCTTATTTTATCTTCTTTTCTTTGATTAATCAAACCATTTTCTCCAACAAGAACTCTTATAATAATTGCCGAAAATATTAATACAACTAAAATTATAATTACCCAATTTATATATGTATCTCCCTTTTCACTTTTAAACATTTTTTACACCTCATTTATTACATTTTTTATAAAATCTCGTATATATATTGCAGATGTTCTAGCAGCAATTTTTCCAGGAATACCTAACTCATGTATACATCTAAATTTATTTGCATTTGCATATTCATAATCAACACCACCCGGATTTGATGCAACATCAATAATCAAAGTCTTATTTTTATCCAAGCTTTTTAATTCCGTCTCCCCTAAAATCAAATGCGGAACAGTATTAACAATAACATCCATATTTTTGAGATTAAAATTTTCATCAACTACATTATAACCGCACATTTCAATATTTGCAACCTCTTCTTTTTTACTATCACAACAAAAAACATCAGCCCCAAAACACTTCAAAACCTTAGCAACTCTCTTACCAACTCTTCCAAACCCCAAAACAGCAACTCTACTATCATCAATAGTTATACAAGTATTATCAATTATCAACTTTACAACCCCCTCCGCCGTAGGAATTGCATTCTTAACAACAACATCTTCGTCCTTCATAAAATCAAAAACCCTATTACATTTTTTAAGCTCATCAACAATATCATTCTTAATAGCTCCACCAAAAACAACCTTCTCCCTCACCAAACGAACAAACTCATCAACTAACACACTCTTATCAGACAACGGACAAAACAAAACCTCACCATCCTTAGAAAAAGGAGTCGGCGTAATCACATAATCACATCTATTTATAACACTCAAAAAATCCCCATTTTCCTCATCCCCAAGAGCAAACGAAAAAACATTATCTCCACCATCTCTCAACAATTCCGTCAATATACGATTACGCATATCTCCACCAACAACAGCAATATTCTTCATAAAAACCACTCCTTCACAATTTTATACAACACAAAAAAAAATAGACCTTATTAAGAAACCTCGGTCTATTCACATTATATTCATTCAAATAAAAGTTGTTATTCCCTCTCGTAATCATTATTTTCCAATTCTTTTTCCACTTTTTTATCACTATTCCCATCAAACTTAGAATTATTATTCTTCATCTTCTCAATTAAACAAAATGTATCATCAAGATGCTTCTTAGTTCTCACTTCTTCATAAGTATAGTGATATTTACGCTTTTTGCTTTGTCCAGATCTTATTTGATCCATTATAGGTTCAAAAATTTCCTGCTTACTAACTTTCTTATAAAATCTATAATCTAATTCAATTGCAATGTTCACATATCCAACAGCCTTATCTTCTTCACCCTTCATTAAACAAATTATTGCCAAATAATAATATGCATCTGGTTCAGAATCTTTATCTTGCATACAATCTATAAATCTTGCCTCTGCTTCATCTAGCTCTCCTGTTATCAATGCAATTTGCGCAATATTTAATCTAGCATGATATAACATTGAATTTATAGCTGCTGCTTTTTCATAATATTCCTTTGCAGTTTGAAAATCATTTAATCTCGTATATGTCATTCCCAATCCATAATATAACTCATATCGCGTTGGATTATATTTTAATGCTTCTAAATATACTGAAACAGCTTGTTTAAACTTTTCTTGGTCATATAAAATTGTTCCTAATAGCTCAGATGCTTTATAATATTCAGGCTTTTTTGCTAATAAATCTTCTAGCATTTCCTCTGCTTCTTCTTGCTTTGAATTTTTATTTAGTAAAAACGCAATTTGATAATATGAATCATAATCTTTAGTATTAATTTCTATTGCCTTCACATACTCATCAATTGCCTCTTCATACTTTTCTTCACTTTCATATATTTGAGCTAATAGTTTATGTGCATAATAGCTATTTGGATATTTAGAAATAAGTTTTATTAGTTTTTTTCTTGCTATTTCATTATTTCCATATTTAAAATTCAATTTAGCAATAGAAATACATATAATTTCTGATAGAAATATATTATTTTTTTCAAGAAGCATTATTATTATAGGAATTATTACTGCCATTATGTATATTATTAATATACTAATAAAGTTTAATTTAATATTATTTAATATACTGACAAATCTAGCACCAATTCCTAAAAATTCTAATATTAATATATATACATATGTCGTATCATTTCGTTTTATTAATTTCCAAAATATAGATATAAATATTGCAAAAGCTAGTACATTAAATAGTATTTTTTCTATCATACTGCTTTTTTACTCCTATCTTTCGAATTTTTCTTTATAATTGTTAATACATTTTTCTACAATTGCTTCAGCTTCATCTCTTCCTAACATTTTATCTACAGATGTTTGTTTTCTTTCTAATTGTTTATATACTTCAAAAAAGTGCATTATTTCATCTAATAATTGTGTTGGTAATTCTGTTATATTTTTATAGTTATTTAAGTATGGATCATTTACTGGTATCGCTATTATTTTTTCATCTTCTTCTCCACCATCAATCATTTTTAATACACCTATTGGATATGTTTCTACTAATGTTAGTGGTACTATTTCTTCGTGACAAATTACAAGTACATCTAGTGGGTCTCCATCTCCTGCATATGTACGAGGAATAAATCCGTAGTTTGCAGGATAATGAGTTGCTGTATATAGAATTCTATCTAATCTTAACATTCCTGTTTCTTTGTCTAGTTCATATTTATTTCTTCCGTTTTTTTGTATTTCAATAACTGATACAAAGTTATCCTTTTTTATTCTCTCTCCATTTATATCATGCCAAATATTCATATAAATTTCCTCCTATGTTTTTATTTATGTATATAATTTTAGTCTAAATTTATAAAAAAGTCTACTACTTTTTTGTTTTTTTTGAAGCCGTAGAAAAGATGCTATATATAATATAGCATCCCTTTTATTGCTTTACTATATAATTAAATAAAGCAATAATTTATTTTTAAAACCCAAATATTCCTTTTTTCTTTACAGGAGGTTGTTCATTCATTGTTTTTGCTAATTGTGTTAATAGGTCTCTTTGCTCTTTCGTTAAACGTTTTGGTACTTGTACTTGTACATTAAATACGAAGTTTCCTTGACTTGATGTATTTATGCTTTTGAAGCCTTTGTTTCTTATTGTGAACTTTGTACCTGTTTGTGTTCCCTCTGGTATTTTGTAACTTTCTTTTGTTCCATCTACCATAGGTATTTCTAAATCTGCCCCTAATGTTGCTTGTGTAAATGTTATTGGTATTGTACAATACACATCATTTCCAGACCTTGTGTATATACTATGTTTTTTTACTCTTATTACAATATATAAATCACCTTTTGCTCCACCTCTTGAACCAGCTTCGCCTTCTCCTCTTAGTACTATTGTTTGATTGTCATCTATTCCTGCTGGTATTTTTACTTTTATTTTTGTTTGTTTTCTTACTTTTCCTTTTCCTTTACATATTTCGCAAGGCTGTTTTATTATTTTTCCAGTTCCATTACATGTTGAACAAGTTCTTGTTGTTTGCATTTGCCCTAATATTGTATTTTGTATTTGTCTTATTTGACCTGTTCCACCGCATACATTACATTTATCTATAACAGTTCCAGGTTTTGCACCATTTCCACCACAAGCTGTGCAAGTTTCACTTCTTGTTATTGATATTTCCTTTTCTGTTCCTAAAAATGCTTCTTCAAATGTTATGTCTAAACTATATTTTAAATCTGCACCTTGTACTGGTCCGTTATTATTTTTTCTAGAGCTTCTTCCTCCAAATCCTCCTCCAAAGAATGATGAAAAAATATCTCCTATGTCACCAAAATCTGAAAAGCCATCAAATCCTGTTGAATAATAATTTGCACCTCCAGTACCTCCGCCAAATCCTTGTGGTCCATCTGGTCCAAACTGATCATACATTTTTCTTTTTTGTGGATTTGACAAAGTTTCATATGCTTCATTTATTTCTTTAAACTTTTTTTCTGCCTCTTCTTTATTATTAGGATTAGCATCTGGATGGTATTGCTTAGCAAGTTTTCTATATGCTTTTTTTAGTTCATCATCTGTTGCAGTTTTACTTACACCTAGGACTTCGTAATAATCTCTTTTCTGTGCCATATAAACTATTCCTTTCCATTTTTCTTTTCCATTTTAAAAGTGAGACACTTTAAGATGTCTCTTTTTTATGTCTCACTTCATTTTAATTATTATTTATTATCGTTATTGTCATCTTCTACTTTGTAATCAGCATTATATACATTTCCGTTTTCGTCTGTATTTACATTTCCTTCAGCTCCTGCTCCAGGATTTGCTCCTTGTGCTTGTTGAGCTTGTGAATATAATTTTTCTGATACTGAATAGAATGTTGTTGTTAATTTTTCTGTTGCTGCTTTTATTGCTTCTATATCATCAGAATCTTTTACTTTCTTTAAGTTTTCAATTTCTGTTTCTACTTTAGCTTTTTCTTCGCTACTGATTTTATCACCTAATTCTGATAAAGTTTTTTCACAGTTATAAATTAAGCTTGATGCATTATTTTTAGCTTCTATTCCATCTTTTTGTTTTTTATCTTCTGCAGCATGAGCTTCAGCATCTTTTACTGCTTTTTCGATATCTTCGTCAGATAAGTTTGTACTTGCTGTTATTGATATATCTTGGCTGTTTCCTGTTGCCATATCTTTTGCAGATACATGAACTATACCGTTTGCATCTATATCAAATGTAACTTCAATTTGAGGTACTCCTCTTGGTGCTGCTGGAATTCCTGTTAATTGGAATCTTCCTAATGTTTTGTTATATGCAGCCATTTCTCTTTCACCTTGTAATACATGAACTTCAACTGATGTTTGACCATCTGTTGCTGTTGAGAATACTTGTGATTTTTTTGTTGGTATTGTTGTGTTTCTTTCAATTAATTTTGTGAATACTCCACCATATGTTTCAATACCTAATGATAATGGTGTTACATCAAGTAATACTAAATCTTTAACATCTCCTGATAATACACCACCTTGAATTGATGCACCTATAGCAACACATTCATCTGGGTTAATTCCTTTATTTGGCTCTTTACCTGTTATTTGTTTAACAGTTTCTTGAACTAATGGAACTCTTGTAGAACCACCAACTAATAATACTTGGTCAATATCATTTGATGTTAATCCAGCATCTTTTAAAGCTTGGTTAACTGGTCCTGTTGTACTACGTACTAAATCACCAATTAATTCTTCAAATTTTGGTCTTGTTAATGTGATGTCTAAGTGTTTTGGTCCTGTGCTATCAGCTGTAATGAATGGTAAGTTAATATTTGTTTGTTGCATTCCTGATAATTCTATTTTAGCCTTTTCAGCTGCTTCTTTTAATCTTTGCATTGCGCTTTTATCTGCAGATAAATCAATTCCGCTTTCTTTTTTGAATTCTGCAACTAAATATTTAATAATAGCTTCATCGAAGTCATCTCCACCTAATTTGTTATTACCACTTGTTGCTAAAACTTCAAATACTCCATCACCAATATCAAGTATTGAAACATCAAATGTTCCTCCACCTAAATCATATACCATTATTTTTTGGTCTTTATCTTCTTTATCAACACCATAAGCTAAAGCTGCTGCTGTTGGTTCATTTATAATTCTTAATACTTCTAGTCCAGCTATTTTACCAGCATCTTTTGTTGCTTGTCTTTGTGAATCACTAAAGTAAGCAGGAACTGTTATAACAGCTTGAGTAACTTTTTGTCCTAAATAACTTTCAGCATCTGCTTTTAATTTTTGTAGAATCATTGCAGAAATTTCTTGTGGAGTAAATTCATCTCCATCAATGTTTACTTTTTCTGCTGTTCCCATTTTTCTTTTAATAGATATAACTGTTTTATCTGGGTTTGTTACTGCTTGACGTTTTGCAATTTGTCCAACTAATCTTTCTCCATTTTTTGAAAATGCAACAACTGATGGTGTAGTTCTATTTCCTTCTGGATTTGGAATTACAACTGGCTCTCCACCTTCCATAACTGCTACACATGAATTTGTTGTTCCTAAGTCTATTCCTATAATTTTTCCCATTTTAAAATCCTCCTTTAATATCCTAAAAGAATAATATTAGTAGTGGGTGCTAAAATATTTTCTTTTAAATTTCTTATTTACTTAAATGATTTTATTCTTTTGTTTTATATAGGTTTCCCTATTATTTTTTTATTTATATATATTAATAAATTTTTCAATTTACTAATTAATAACTTTTTTACTAGTTAGCCACAACAACTAATGAATGTCTAATTACTTTGTTTCCAATCATATAACCTTTTCTGTATTCTTCTTTAATTTCTTGTGGTCCTAAGTTTTCATCAACAACAGAAGTTATTGCTTCATGAAGTTCTGGATCAAATGTTTTACCTATAGTTTCTATTTCTGTAACACCATTTGATGTAAGAACATCTTTAAATTGTTTTAATACAAGTTCTATTCCTTGTTTAAAATTTTCATCTTCTGTTTTAACTTGAACTGCTTTTTCAAGGTTGTCTAATATTGGTAATAATGAAGATGTTATATCTGCAATTAAAGAATTATATAGACCTTCTCTTTCTTTGCTACTTCTTTTTTTAAAGTTTTCAAATTCTGCCATTAATCTTTTTAGTCTATCATCTTTTTCTTCAATTTCTTTTTTTTGTGTCTCAATTAAAGCTTTTATTTTTTCTAGCTCTTTTTTATTGTTTTTGCTGTTTTTTACATCTTCTTGATTTTCGTCTTTTTTTATTTCTTCCATTATTTTCCTCCTTCATCAATTAACCTTTGAATATATCTCATTACTGAAATTATTTTTGAATAGTTCATTCTTTTGGGACCAATTATTCCTATTGTTCCAAGGTCTTTTTCATCACTTTTCAATGTTACAATACTAAAATCTTTTAAGTTTTCATCATCAAGTTCATCACCAAAGTAGACATTTATATCTTTTGAAATTTCGTTATCTAATAAATCTACTACTTCACTTTTGTTTTCTAATATATTTATAAAGTTTCTTGCAGTTTCTGCTTTACTTAGCTCTGGTAAATCAAATGATTTGTTTGTACCTTCTAAGTATAATTTAGATTCTTCGTAAATAACTTTGTTTAATTGCTCTATGATAGTTTTTATCATACTTGCGCTTGATTTCATTTCTGTGAAAATATATTCATCTAATGGTTCATTTATTTTTTCTAGAGGTTTTCCTTGTAATTTACTGTTAAATAATAAATTAATTGTTTCTATTTGATCTTCGTATATATCTTCTCCAAAATTTATAATTGTTTCTTTTATCATCCCTGTATTTGTTAATATTACAGCCATTAACATTCTACTTCCTAATAGTACAAATTTTATTTCTTTTATTATTTGCTTTGTAACTTTAGGTCCTATTGCAACAGTAGTATAATGTGTAATTTCAGATAGTGTATTAGATGCAATTTTAGTTAAATCTTCAATTTGATCAGCTTTTATTTGAAGCTTTTCTTTTATATATTTTATTTCTTCTAAACTTATATTATCTTCTTTTAGAAGTTCATCAACATACAATCTGTATCCTTTTACTGATGGTATTCTACCACTTGATGTATGTGTTTTTTCTAGATATCCACTTTTTTCAAGCTCTGACATTTCATTTCTTATTGTTGCACTACTAAAATCTAAGCCTTTCTTTTTAGAAATTGCACCAGAACTTACAGGCTCTGCTGTGTTTACATATTCATCTACTATTGCTTGTAAAATTCGTTTTTTTCTATCATCTAACAATTTTTTCACCTTCTTTTTAGCACTCTTTTTGTTTGACTGCTAAACTGCATATATATTATATCCATTTTTTAGGATTGTCAATAGTTTTTGTTTGTATTTTTGTGAATTTTTTGTGAATTATACTTCAAAATTTATTAATGTAACAAAAAAAACTGCATATTAAAAAATACGTAGTTTCTTTTATTTAAAATATTTATTTTTCTTCATAATTTTACAATACTTAATTTCTTTATATAGGAACTTTTATTTTTACCACTTTCCTAAATTTTATTATTCAAAACAAAGTCCAGCTGCTAAATATGTTCCTCTTAAAAAATCTTCTGCTTTCATTCTTTTAGCATTTTCGCCTTGTATTTCTAGTACTTTTATATTTCCTTCTTTTGCTTTTATATATAGTCCTATTTTGCTATCTGAAAATAATATTGTTCCTTCTGGTAAATCTAAAAATCTGTCTTTATATTCTTCTAGCTCTGGGAACATTTGCAATATTTGTTCGTCTGAGTATGCTTGAACTTTCCAAAATTTAATTTTTTTACCATCATAAAAAGAATATGCTCCCATTATTGGATTTAATCCTCTTACTAGATTTTTTATTTCTATTGCAGTTTTATTTTCCCAATCAATTTTTGACATTTCTTTATTTAACATTGGAGCCATAGTAAAGTCGTCTCCTTGTTTTATTCTTGGTGCTTCACCATTTTCTATTTTCTTTACTGTTTCTACTAATAATTCTCCTCCAATTTTTGAAAGTCTATCCCATAGCTCTCCTGTTGTCTCATCATCACCTATTGTTACTTCTCTTTTTAAAATCATATCTCCAGTGTCCATACCTGCACTCATATACATTGTTGTAACACCTGTTACTTTATCTCCATTTAACACTGCCCATTGTATTGGTGCTGCTCCTCTATATTTTGGAAGCAATGAACCGTGAACATTTATACTTCCATATTTAGGTATATCAAGAATTTCTTGTGGTAATATTTTTCCATATGCTACAACAACTATTAAATCTGGATTAATTTGTTTTATTTCATTTATAAATTCCTCATTATTTTTTACTTTTTCTGGTTGATATATTTTTTCTATTCCAGAGCTTAATGCAAATTCCTTTACTGGTGACATCATCATTTTCATTCCTCTGCCCTTTGGTCTATCTGGATTTGTTACAACCGCTTCTACATTATATTTTGCATTTACTAATGCTTCTAAAGAGTCTTTCGCAAAATCTGGTGTTCCCATAAATAAAATTCTCAATATAAAATCCTCCTTTATGAATATATATTTAACATCCTATATTTATTTTATTACTTCCATTGTTCCTGGTATTATTTTGTCTACGAATAGTATTCCTTCTAGATGGTCTATTTCGTGTGATATTGCTTGTGCTAGTAATCCTTTTCCTTTTAATTTATATTCTTTTCCATCTCTATCTAGTGCTTTTACAGTTACTTCTGATGGTCTTATTACTTTTGCAAATTGATTTGGAAAGCTTAAACATCCTTCTTCTACTTCTTGCTCTCCTTTTTGTTTTATTATTTCTGGATTTATTAAAACATATGGTCCTTTATCATCATATAAATCTATTACAACCACTCTTTTTAATATTCCAACTTGAGGTGCTGCTAAACCTACACCATCGTGAGCGTGCATTGTTTCTATCATATCATCTACAAGCTCTTTTATTTTGTCGTCTACTACATCTACTATTCTTGATTTTTTTCTTAATATTTCGTCATTTTCTAGTCTTACATTTCTTATTGCCATTGTTTTTCTCCTTTCTTTTATTACATCATATTTGTTGGGTTTAAATCAATTATTGTTTTCACATCTTTTAATTTTTTTGAATTTAAATCTTTAAGTGATGTGTTTAGTGCCTCTATTATCTCATTGTTAAACTTACATTTTATTATTATGCGCCATCTTATTTTATTTTTTATTTTATCAATTGGCGCAGGCACTGGTTTATATAATATGATTTGTAATTTTTCGTTTATTATTTTATTTTTTAAACTCATATACATAAATCTTGCAGATTCAATTACATTTTTTTCGTTTTCCGAACTAAAACCAATTAGTATTATATCACAAAATGGCGGGTATTTCAATTGTTTCCTTATTATTATCTCTGTATTATAAAACAATCTATAATTTTGCTCTTTTGAGTATTCAATACTTAAATTATCTGGATTATATGTTTGAACTATTACATTACCCTTATCTCGTCCTCTTCCTGCTCTTCCTGCAACTTGTGTTAAAATTTGGAATGTTCTTTCATTTGCTCTATAATCATCTATATTTAAGCTACCATCTGCAAATATTACACCTACTAATGTTACATTTGGAAAATGATGACCTTTTACTACCATTTGTGTTCCTATTAAAATATCAATATTTTCATTTCTAAATTTATTCAAAATATCTTCATGCGAATTTTTTTTAGTTACAGTATCAACATCCATTCTTATGGTTTTTGCAGATGGAAATATTTTATTAATTTCTTCTTCTAATTTTTGTGTTCCACTTCCAGAATATTTTATGTTTTTGCTTTTGCATTCTGGACAATATCCCCTTGGAATTTCTTCATACCCACAATAGTGGCATTTTAACTTATTTTCTTTGATGTGATATGTTAGAGCAATATTGCAATGTTTACATTTAGCTACATATCCGCAATCTCTACATAAGATAAATGTAGAATATCCCCTTCTATTTAAAAATAAAATTGTTTGCTTTTTATTAGATATGTTTTCTTTTATATTTTCATATAATTTCATACTAATAGAACTTCTATTTCCATTTGCAAGCTCTTGTTTCATATCTACAATATTTATAGTGGGAAGCTCTGCATTATTTGCTCTTTTAGTAAGCTCTAGTAGCTCTATTTCTCCTTGCTGTGCTTTGTAAAATGTATCCATATCTGGTGTTGCACTTCCAAATACAATTGGAACATTATATTCTTTTGCCAAATATCTTGATACATCTTTTACATTATATCTCGGTGTCATTTCAGATTTATATGAACTATCGTGCTCCTCATCTATTATTATTAAACCTAAATCACTAATAGGAGCGAAAATTGCTGAGCGGGCTCCTATTACTATTTTTGCTTCACCATTTTTTATCTTATACCATTGGTCATATCTTTCCCCAACAGATAATTTACTATGCAAAATTGCTATTTTGTCTTGTCCAAATCTTGCTATAAATCTATCTACGGTTTGCGGAGTTAAAGAAATTTCTGGAACTAACATTACACTTGTTTTTCCTATATTTAAAACTTTTTCTATTAATTGTAAATATACTTCTGTTTTGCCAGAGCCTGTTACACCAAATAATAAAAACTCTGAGTTCATACAATCATCAATTGCTTCTTCAACAGCATCATATGCAGATTTTTGCTCATCAGTTAAATTTAATTTTGAACTACTATCTATAACCTTATGTATAAAAGGATTTCTTTCAACTGTTTGTTCATAAAATTTTATATGGCCATTTTTTTCTAAAGTTTTTAATATACTTGTTGAAACATCTGCAAAATTTTCTAAGTCTTTTGATGATATTTCGTTATTTTTTATTAAAAATTCTAAGGCTCTTTTTTGTTTATCAGATTTTATTTTTTTATTTTCAATATCAAATTCTATTTCATTTATTTCTTTTGATAATTTTACAAATCTTTCTGTTTTTTCCTTTGCTCTATTAGCAATTTTATCTGTACCAGTTCCTGGTGGTAACATTAATTTTATACAATCTGATACATTACAAAAATATCTTTTAGCCATCCAATTGGCTAGCTTTACTTTTGGAACATCTATAAAATCTCGCTCTTCTACTTTAGCTATATCTTTTACTTCAAACTCAGATTTTTCTTTTATATTAACAACAAAACCTTCTTTTAATTCTTTAATATTTCCAAATTTTACTAAAACTCTACTACCTATATGTACCTTTTCTTCCATATCAATTGGAATACTGTAATCAAATGTTCTATCTAAATTTCTTACACTACTATTCATTATAATTTCTGCAATCATATTTATCTCCTTTTGCTTGCATTATAGTATCAAATTATAAAAAATAGGTCAATAATCTATGTATTCCATTTGCAAAAATCATCCATCTTTATTTCATAATCTTCACATCTTAAATATTTATTTCCATCAACTTTTCTTATTTTGGTTAACTCAAATAATTCATTGCTATTCCATAATTTTTCGATGTAAGTTAAATACTCTTTATCATTAGTTTTATCAGCATATTTATATAAAAACTCTTCACAAAATTCTTCAAAATCAATAGGATTTTTTTTGCCTTTAAAATAATCCACCATATTATATATGGTAGGTAAAGCTTTATCAAAAAATTTATTACTATTCATATCACAATACTGCAAATCTGTTTCTTCTGGAAACATTTCATTTACATATCCAATTTTATATTTTAAACAGGCATCTTTTATTGGTTTCATTTGTTCTAAAATAAATTTTCCATATGGTGAATGAATATAATTTTCCCTTTCAACATCCAATTTGTATATTCTTCTTACTTTTTGGGGTAAATTTTCGTCTACATTTTTTAATGAATTAAATAACAATTTATTATCGTGTGAATGTATTCCTAAAATATTTGAATATACACATTTTGCACCTGCATTTGCAACTAATTTTATTAAATTATCTATCTCGTCTACAGAATTTAAAAATGGTATTACTGGAGAAAAATGTATGTGAACTGGTATCCCTTTATTTGTCATCTTTTTTATAATATCTATTCTTTGATTAGTACTTGGAACATTTAGCTCTATTTTTTTAGATTTTTCATCTGTTGTTGTAATTGTTGTTTGAACCAATACTAAATCTTTTTTAGCCATTTTTTCTAAAATGTCAATATCACGCTCTATTAATATAGATTTTGTTAAAATTGTTATTGGAATTTCATATTTTAAAAATAATTCTAATATCTTTCTTGTGCATTGTGTTTCTTGCTCTTCTTTTATATATGGATCTGTATTTGAACCAAAAAATACAATTTTCTTATCCAAATTTTTAAGCTCTTTATCTATTTTATTTATTAGCTTATTATCTACTTCTATTTTTTTATAAAAATCAGTTGTATAAGCATTAAGACAATATGCACAACAATAACTACATCCTGTATATGTATTCATAAAGTATTTCCAATGGTGTGAACGCAATGTTAAAATATCTCTATGAAATAAATTTATAACATCATCCATTATTCAAAATTCCCTTCTATTATATTATTTTCATTTAATTTAAAATTATATAATTTAATTATATCATTTAAATTAAATGGAATGCTTTTTACTGAAAACCTTGTTTTCCAGTAATTGAATATATTCTCTGAACTACGTGTATATTGATTGTCTTCAACAAAATTCATTTCATTATATATATTTATTATAATGTTACAAAAAGACTTTATGTTTTTATTCTCATTTTCAATAACATCTAAATTTTTCAGATATTTGCTAAAATATAGCCCTCTATTTAAAATAAAGCTCTTAATAATTTCTTTTTTTGTACTTTCTTCTATTATATTTTTATGATATTTAAACTCTTTTTTTATAGCTTTTTTTTGACAATCAAAAGCATATTCTGAATTCTTTATTGACATTATAGGATTTAAAAACCTTCCATAAATAAAACTTCCATATGTATCATTTTTTAAATCCTCATACAACATTTTTTCCGGTAAAAAAGTTGCTTTAAGTTCAATATTTTTTACTTTTTTATGTTTTTGCAAAAAATCATTTTTACTAATAACAACAATATCTATATCATTAAAATTATTAGAATACACATATGAACCAATTATAAAAGAGCAAATTATCTCATCGTTATATTCTGATAAAAAATCACTAATTTCTTTATCCATAAACAAACTTCCCCTTACTTTTACTATTGCCTGTTCTTAATAAACTTTATAAAAAACCTACAATTCAATTTCATAATTTGCAATTGAATTTATTCCATATAAAGCTGATTTTCTTCCGTACTTTGAAATAATAATTTTATTTTTATCCCTTAAAGATTTATGCACTGAATCATTTACTATCTTTTTTATATCATCATAAAAGTACTGTGCTACCTCAGTCATTCCACCCCAAATAAATATACATTCTGGATCTAATGTTGTATAAATATTTGCTATAGCTTTACTCAAATAGTATATTGAATTATTAAATATTTTTACTAAATTTTCGTCACCTTTACTTTTAATAATATTTAAACTTTCCTCAATATTATCTCCATCAATTTTTAAATACTCATTTATTACATTTCGCATTGCCTGTGCACCAGATATTGCATTCAAACATCCCTTTTTTCCACAAAAACATATGTATTTTTCATTATCAGAAATATATGTATGGCCAAATTCTGGAGCAAATTTATTCGTACTTTTATACAATTTATTATCGTGAAATATTGACAAAGCAACGCCTGTTCCCCAACTTAAACCTAACACATTTTTTTTATATTTATAATTTTCTGATTTTAAGCAACCTATTAAACCTGCATCTCTATCACTTATTATAAAAATATTAAAATTAAAATATTGTTTTAAATAATTTATCATATCAAAATTATATAAATTCAAATTTATCGCGTGAATTATAATTCCCTTTTCGGTGTCTACTGCTCCTGGAATAGAAATTCCAATTGTATTTACATCATAGTGCTCTTCTTTAACTATTTTTTTTATTAAATTTTTTAGCTGATTTAATATATCTGCTCTATCCGTTTTAACAAAATTATATTTTTTTAATATATTTTTATTAAAAACAGCATATTTTACATATGTACCACCTATGTCTATACATATATTATTTTTCATATCTGCTACCATTTTTACTACGAACCTCGTTTAACATTCTTTGTATATTTGTTTTAATTACAGCATTATTAATGTATTTTTCCAAACTTTCCGTTTCAGACATAGTTATAGGTGTTGTCATCTTTTTATATAATTCACTTGATTCCTCCTCAGTAAGTTTTCTTATACATTTTAATAAGTCTGGTGACCACGTATTTACTGTGTTTTTAAATTTAAAGGCACTGCCAAAAATATATGATTCTCTTGATAAATTATTTAAACTAAACAAAGATTTTTTTAGGTCAAATGGTACATCAGCAGGAGGTCTCACATATGGTACCGCTACATATAAATTTTCTTCTTCATTTCCTAGGCATTGTTGTAAAAGCTGCATCATATACATTTGATAAATATGGTGATTACTACCTATTATTACTCTCTGTTTTTCATCAAAGCAAGACAAATATGTTAATACGGCAAAATCTATATCTACATTGTATTTTGTACCATTAACTAAAACAGGAACTTTTGTGTCACGGACTCTTGAAACTAAAATATCTTCATCTTTTAATCTTTTATGAAATTCTTGTTGATCTTTTGCAATTCTTGATGGTAATGCCTTACTTTTAAAGTCAATATCACTTGCATTAAAAACCAAAACCTTTTCAATTGTATCCTGGCATTTTCCACCACATTCTTTACAATAAACACCATCATCTTTCATTATATATGACCTTTTAGTAACAAAATCATTTGCACTACCGCTTTTCATATCAATTACACCACAATGACATCTTAAAACTTTTAGCTCTTTTTCTTTAATAAAGCCCTTTTCAATTAATTTTTGCACATTTAAGAATAATTCAGATTCATTCTTTGAATCAACCCAAACATCATCAACATCAATATCCATTTGATATAGCAAATTGTAATAATCATTAACAAAATCAGATCTTTTTACATATGAATCCATTAAATTTACACCTAAATATGATTTTGCACCAATTCTTTTGGCCAACACATCTGCAATTGATGGAATAACAATCATACCTATTTTTTCTTTTCTATGTGGTTTCATTGGTAAAGTAATTACAGCCATATTATCGTTAATTATATTTTTTTGCATATTATAATACCCTTTCCATCTTTACTTATTATTTCCGCTATAGATCCATTTATAATAGCTAGTTGTGGAGGAACATGTCCTATATCTGCATTATAAATTACAGGAACCTGTAGGTCTCCTAATGCATCTTTTAATGTTTCTTCATAAGAAATATTATATTCATTTTCACACATTGCTGGTTTTCCAAATATAAATCCTTTTACATATTTAAAATATCCACTTTCCTTCATTTCCCATAATGCACTATAAACATCAGCTGTATTTAATGCAAAGCTCTCCAAAAACCAAATAATTCCATCATTTTTATATTTTTCAATATAATTTACTGTATTATCATATTTAGTGCCAATTAATTTTGTTATTGATTCTAAATTTCCACCAATAATTCTTCCTTTTAATGATATTTTATCTTCATTATATAAATTCTTCCATTCACATTTTTTATCAAAGTTAAAATTTCCAATTATATCTGATTTTTGATGTACACTTTGGTATTTTTCTGAAGATACTTGCGGAAACTCAGCCCCCTCTAGCATTTTTATTGTATTTAGCTGTGATGTACCTATTTGTTTCATACCATAATTCATAAAATTATCAGCGTGTATTGTTGCAATATCAAAATTTGTAGTTAAATAATATGATAAAACTGTTGTATCTGAAAATCCTTGTATCCATTTTGGTTGAGAGTTTTTTAATATATCTTTATGTTTATCTAAAAAAGGTAACATTTCAATTAAAAATTGACCTCCTTTTAGAGTAATAATTGCTTTAACATCTTTATCTGTCCATAATTTCAAAAACTCATCAGCTCTTTCTTTTCCAGAAGAACTTCTTGCTTTATCATTTTTCATAATATTATTTGACTCTATTATATTGTGACCATAACTTTTAAAATTTTCTTTTGCTTTTTTGAACTTCAAAATTTCAGTATCTTTCGATATTCCTTTTGAGGTTGCAATCACCCCAATATAGTCATTTTTACTTAAGTTTTTAGGATAAATCATTTCACACCTCTTCTAGTATACAATTGTATTATACATATAAACTTTTATTCACATATATTTTACTTACATTTGTATATTCACCAATTCCTATGTTTTCTATATTGGTTATTTTATACCGTTTTCGCAAATTAATCAATCATCTGTTGAAATATTTATTTATTAAATAATAGTAATTTAGACATAAAAAAATTTACTAATTGAAAAAAATATAATATAATCTAAGAAATTAATTGTGAAAGGGATGTACATTATGGCATTTGATGGTATTGTTACAAGTAATATTGTAGCAGAATTAAACACCTGCTTAATTGGAGGAAAAATTAATAAGGTTTTTGAACCTAATAAAAATGAGATTATTTTGGGTATATATTCTTATGGAACTAACTACGCTCTTAATTTTTCAATTGCTTCAGACTCTTATAGAATAAATTTAACAACACATACAAAACCCAATCCTTTAAATGCTCCAGGATTTTGTATGCTTCTACGAAAACATTTAATTGGAGCTAAAATAAAAAAAATTTATACTATAGGACTTGAAAGAATTGTGTATATAGAGCTTGAATGCTTTAATGAATTAAATGACTTAGTCAACAAAAACTTAATAATAGAGCTTATGGGAAAACACAGTAACATAATTTTAACAAACGACAATAATATGATAATAGATAGTTTAAGACACCTATCTATTGAAGAGCATTCATCAAGAGATATTTTACCTGCACACGAATATTCTGCACCAGAAAATACAAAAATTGATTTTAAATCAATAAAGACTTTTGACGAATTTTATAAACTAACAAGCAATTTAACTAACTTAGATGCAGGAATTTCAAAAATTTTTATAGGAATAAGTAAATTGTACATTCAAAGCATTATTGAAGAATGTAACATAGATAATTCTGTAACTACAAGCAACCTAAAAATTATATATAAATATATTTCCGAAACAATTGAAAATATTGGAACAACAAATATTTCTTTAAAACCATTCAAAAAAGATTTTACAATAACACAAAAAAAATGTAAGGATACATTGCAATCCAACTTTTTCATAGACGATTTCTATATAGAAAAAGAAAACAATTCACTTTTCTTATCATATAGAAATAATATATTAAAATTAGTATTATCAACGTTAACAAAAATAAAGAAAAAATTGTTAAACATTAATAGCAAACAAGCAGATTGCAAAAACATGGATACATATAAACTATATGGAGAACTACTAACAGCGAATATGTATCAATTCAAGGAATTTACTGAAAACATTGTAAAAGTTCCAAATTATTACAATAATAATGAATTAATAGATATACCTGTAGACCCAAACAAAACACCTTCATATAATGCGAAAAACTATTTTAAGAAATATAATAAATTAAAAAACACTTTACTTGTAATAGCAGAGCAAAAAAAGGAAACAGAATCAGAACTAGACTACTTAGAAAGTATAATTTATGAATTAGATACTGCAAAAACAATTCCTGATATAGATGAAATTTATACAGAAATATCAGAAAATCCACTATTTGAAAGGTCCCACTTAAAATCTAATACAAAAGTAACAAAACAAAAACAAAAAAATAAAAAATTGGATAAAACATATACACCAATAGAATATAAAATAGAAAATTATACCTTATTAGTTGGAAAAAATAATATACAAAATGATTATTTGACAACAAAACTAGCAAAATCAACAGACATTTGGTTTCATACAAAAGAAATTCATGGAAGTCATGCAATATTACAAACACATGGCAAAACTCCGTCAATAGATGTTATAATAAGATGTGCTCAAATAGCAGCATACTATAGTAAAGCCAAACAATCATCAAACGTTCCAGTAGATTATACATTGATAAAATATGTAAAAAAGCCATCTGGAAGTAAGCCTGGATTTGTAATATTTACACACAATAACACAATAAATGTAACACCAAAGGGCTAATTTTTTAAAACGACTCTCAAAAAGTAACAAAATACAATAATATTTTTCAAAAATCTTTATTTTTACACCAAAATATTGTATAATTAAATTGTTAGGTAGAAAAGGAGGTAATTTATATGTGGCAAATTTGGATTATCCTAGCTGGCATATTCATGATTTTTGAAATGATTATCCCCACTGATTTTCTTATATTTTGGGTAGGAATTGGTGCAGCACTAACATCAGTATGCAGTTTATTTACAGACAACATAACAGTACAAATTGCATTATTCTGCATATCATCAATACTACTAATATTTTGTACAAAACCATTTGTAAGAAAATTCACAAAAGATATAGAAGATGTACATACAAATGCTTATTCCATAATAGGAAAAGAAGGCATAGTTATTTCAGACATTAATCCAATAACAGGAGAAGGGCAAATAAAAGTCGAATCAGAAATTTGGTCTGCCAAAACAGAAGATTCTCAAGTAATTCCTAAAGGTACTTTAGTAACTATAACGGCAATAGATGGAGTAAAAGCTGTAGTATCAACAGCACAAAAAACAAAAGTAGCTGAAAAAGAATCAGCAACAGTTTAAGCAAAATTTATCATTAATATTTATAATAATGCAGAAAAAAATTAAGGAGGAAAAAATATGGTTATATTTTTTATTATTTTACTTTTATTAGTTTTAATAATTGCATATAAAACAATAAAAGTTGTTAAACAATCAGAAGTATATGTTATCGAAAGATTAGGAAAATTTCACAAAGTAGCAGATGCTGGTCTTACAATTATATTTCCTTTTTTAGATCACGTTAGATCAGTAGTTAGTTTAAAACAACAAACAATGGACATTCCACCTCAAGGAGTTATAACAAAAGATAATGTTACAATTACAATTGATACAGTTGTTTTCTACAAAATTACAGACCCAGCAAAAGCTGTTTACGAAATCCAATCATTAAAAAAAGGTATTGAATATCTTGCAATTACAACAATTCGTGATATTGTCGGAAAAATGGACTTAGATGCAACATTCAGTTCTCGTGATGCTATTAACGATAAATTAAGAGCAATATTAGATGAAGCAACAGATCAATGGGGATGTAAAATAGATAGAGTCGAAATTAAAGACATTACACCACCTGCAGATATCCGTGATGCAATGGAAAAACAAATGAATGCAGAAAGAAATAAAAGAGCTTTAATCCTTCAAGCAGAAGGTGAAAGACAATCTGCAATTACATTAGCCGAAGGTAAAAAAGAAGCTGCAATATTAGAAGCTGAAGCTGATAAAGAAGCAGCTATAAGAAGAGCTGCCGGTGAAGCAGAAGCAATAAAACAAGTAGCTGATGCTAAAGCTGCAGAAATAAGAATGGTTTATGGAGCAGTTATGGAATCAAATCCTAATGACAAACTAGTTCAATTAAAATCTTTAGAAGCCTTAAAAGAAATTGCAGATGGAGATGCCAACAAAGTATTTATACCATTTGATGCAACATCAGCATTAAGTAGTTTAGGTGCTATGAAAGAAGTTGTAACAGATTCAGAAAAAAAAGAAGCTTTAAAAAGGGAGCTTTCTAAAAAAGAAAGAATTTTACAAAAAAGGGCCCAACAATTAAAACAGGAATCATCACAAGAAGATTAATAAAAAATCCAGTAAAATATTTACTGGATTTTTTATTTTAATTTTTATCATTTTAAATACTTAGTTAAATTTTAATTATTAATTTATTTTTAAATTTTTTCAGTATTTTCATTATAATACGTATTTTTTTTCTTTTTTTGTTTAACCTAATTGTATACTTAAACTTAAGTATTTCTGTACTTTAAATTTTAAATACTATATTTTACTGCTGAGGTGATTTTATGGCATTAGATTATTCTATAATAGGTTCAAGAATACGTAAAGCTAGACAAAGTAAAGAAATTACACAAGAACAACTAGCTGAAAAATTAGATGTTTCTGTTGCTTTTATTAGCAGAATTGAAAGAGGAACTTCTCATATAAATTTAAAAAGATTAAGTCAAATATGCAATATCTTAAATATAAAAGAAGGTGCAATTTTAAATGGCACAAATGTAGATTCTACAAATTATCTTTCAAAAGAATTTAATGACTTATTTCTTAATTGTTCAAAAGACACCCAAAAACTGATTTATGATATTGCAAAAATAATAATATCTAATGAAAATAACGAAACACAAAAAAATACGTAAAATAAAAAGAAAAAGTAGACCATAGAATTTTACTTTTTCTTTTTATTTTTGTTTTAATACTATTTTTTATTTTATACTTCTCTACATTTAATTATTAGTCTTTGTTTTCCACCATTTGTACACGTTATTAAGGTTACTTCTTTCAAACCATTAGTAACTTGGCTTGTACAAGCAACATTTTCAGGATTTACTACAAATCTATCATATACTTTATATTGCAATGTATTACCAGATAAGTCTGTTAATTTTATTATGTCTCCATTTTTCATTTGTGATAATTTTCCGAACATTTTTCCACTTTTATAATTATGACCTACTATACAATAGTTTCCAACAGAATTTGGGCTTCCACCCCAAAACTTATTTATTGATATTTTTAAAAGCTCTTCACTCGTTTCCGAAAGTACAGGGTATTCAATACCTAAACTTGGAATAGATAAAATTGATTCATATGTATATGTATTACCAGTTTGATCTGTAAATTTTCCATCAAGCACATTTTTTGTACTTTCATTTTCAACAACTTCTGTATCATCTAAAGCTACAACTAATGGTCTATCACTCATTGTAGAATCATTTTCTGTTTCATCTAATGATATTTCATTTAATATGTCTTGTGAAACAGCTTCACAAGCATTTTTTTCTACTTCTGAATATATATACCATCCAGAAAATAAAAACACAAGAAGTACAGAAAATATAAATTGTATCTTATACATTTTTTTCTTTTTTTTCAGTTTATTGGTAACATATATTTTATCTGTAACTAATATCTGATTCATAGGCATTTCCTTTCTAAAATTAATTTTTGTTATTTACAATATAATTAGAAATTTCTGCAAACTTTTCAATTGATAATGTTTCACCTCTTGTATTATAATCCATTTTTAAATCGTCAAATAATTTTTTTGCATCTTCTTTGCTTTTTAATATACCACCATTTACTAAAGCATTTATGAGTGTTTTTCTCCTTTGCATAAAGCTTATTTTTATTAATTTAAAAAAATGCTCTTCATTCAGTATATTTACAAGTTGATTTTTTCTGATTGTTAATTTTATTACTTCAGAATCAACTTCCGGCTCTGGTATAAATGAGTTATTTTCTACAATTGTAACATTTTCTGAGGTAGCATAATAGTATACACTATATGTAATTGCTCCGGATAGTTTTTCACCTGGAATTGCAATTAACCTATCTGCTACTTCCTTTTGGACCATAACTGTAATAGTTTCTATATCTAATTTATCTTCTAATAATTTCATTATAATAGGTGTTGTAATATAATAAGGCAAATTTGCTACTATTTTAGCAGTTTTAATTTCTGAATTTTTATTTTTTCTTATTAAATCATTTAAGTCAACTTTTAATACATCTTCATTAATAAGTTCAAAATTATCATATAATGAAAATCTATCATTCAAAATTTCAATCATTCTTTGATCTAGCTCTATAGCTATTACTTTTCCTGCTTTTTCAAGTAAAAATTCCGTTAAATTTCCAAGTCCAGGACCTATTTCTATTACTAAATCATTTTTAGTTATTTCTGCCGATTCCACTATTTTATTAACAACAGAATCATTTATTAAAAAGTTCTGTCCAAGGCTTTTATTTGCCGAAATATTGTATTTTTTTAATATAAATTTTGTTTTATTATATAAATTTTCCATAATCCCACCTTTTATACTACTTTATTATATAATAAAAATCTATCTTTTACAATACTAAATTATTTGTTTTATATGATTTATGTAAAATTTTTTATCCTTATAAAAAAGCTCTATTAAATCAACTCTTATGAACGCATTTTCTAGCTTATTTTTGTGTATATATCTTCTTATTCCCTTAGTAATATTTTCAATTTTTCTTTTATTTACTGCTTCAGATGGTAATCCATAATTGTTATTTGCCCTTGTTTTTACTTCTATAAAAACTATCTCTTTGCTTATGTCGTCAAATGCAATTATATCAATTTCTCCTCCTCTATAATAATAGTTTTTATCTACAATTTTATAATTATTTTTTATTAAATATTTACACGTGATTTTTTCACCAATTTTACCAAATTCGGTTTTATTCATAATACTCCTCACATATTTTAAATTTATTAATCCCCACTGATTTTATTACTTCATCAATTTCTAAAATAGTTAATAATTCGTTTACTTTACTTATATCTAGCTTGGTTTGTATTGATATTCCTTCTGCATCAATTTCTTCATTGTTACTTATGCAATCAAATATTTTTTTACTGTTATTATCTAACAGCTCTAATTGTTTAAAATTTGTTTTTGTTCCATTTTTTTTATATTCAACACCTAAAACATTTAAAATATCTTGTGCATTTTTAACTAATATTGCTCCATTTTGAACTAAATTTATTGTTCCATAACTATTTTTATTTCCAATACTATTTGGAATGCAAAACACTTTTCGTCCCTGCATTCTAGCATATTTTGCCGTTATACTTGTGCCACTTCTATATGCAGCTTCAATTACCAATAATCCCATAGATAATCCACTTATTATTCTATTTCTTTTTGGAAAATTTTTCATTTGAACTGGTGTATCTATTGGGTATTCTGATATTACTAATCCATCACTTTCAATTATTTGATGAAATAACTGTTCATTTTCTTTTGGAAAAATATGCCTGAAACCACTCCCTAGTACAGCAATTGTTTTTCCACCATATTCTAAACAAGTTTTATGCGCTACTGAATCAATTCCACTTGCCATACCACTTACTATAACAATGTTGTCTTCAACTAAATCTTTTGTAATACTTTTTGTTATTTTTCTACCATATTCAGAACTATTTCTTGAGCCAACAATTGAAATTGACTTTTCTTTTAATAAACCTATGTTTCCTATGGCATATAATTTTTTGGGACTTGATGGTATTTTTCTTAACATATCTGAATATGTTGGATTATTTAGATATAATTCATAAATTTTTTTATTAATAAACATTTTTATGCTCTCCTTTTTCACAATACATTTATAGCAATTCATTTAAGATATGCTAGATATTTGAATACATATTCACATATCCTACTTTACAAATTAAATTTACTGCTTTTATTCATTTTATCTGCTGTATTTTTTATCTAAACTTCTGTATTGAATAGCTTCTAATAAATGGCTTGATTGTATATTTGTGCTTTTGTTCATATCTGCAATTGTTCGTGCAACTTTTAATATTCGTGCATATGCTCTTGCACTCAAGCCTAATTTGTTAAATGCTTTTTCTAGTATTATTTTACTTTTTTCATCTAATTTGCAATATTTTTCTATTAGTTTTGGAGTTAGCTCTGAGTTTGAATAAATTCCGCATTCTTTATATCTTTCAAGTTGAATTTTCCTTGTTTCTTCTACCCTTTTTTGTATTTGCTCTGATGTTTCTTCCTGTGTATTTGAGTTAAGATTTTTATACTTTACACTACTCACCTCTACTTGAATATCTATTCTGTCTAATAATGGACCACTTATTTTTCCTAGATATTTATTTATTGCTTGATTTGAGCAACTACATTCTTTATCTGAGCCATAATATCCACATGGGCACGGATTCATACTGGCTACGAGCATAAATTTTGATGGATATGTTAATGTTGCATTTACTCTACTTATTGTTATTTTTCCATCTTCTAATGGACCTCTTAAAACTTCTAATGTTGATTTTTCAAATTCTGGAAGTTCATCCAAAAATAAAACACCATAATGTGCCAAGCTTATTTCTCCTGGCTTTGGAATGGCACCACCTCCTACTAGAGATGTTTTGGATATTGTATGATGTGGAAATCTAAATGGCCTATTTATTATTAGCGGACTATTTTCACTTATGTTTCCTGCAACACTGTGAATTTTTGTTACTTCTAAAGCCTCTTCAAAACTTAGTTTTGGTAAAATTGTTGGAATTCTTCTTGCCATCATTGTTTTACCAGACCCTGGAGACCCAATTAACATACAATTATGACCTCCACTTGCAGCAACTTCTATTGCTCTTTTAATATTTTTTTGACCTTTTACTTCGGAAAAATCTAGATTATAAACTTGATTTGACTTTATTAATTCATTAGAATTGAATTTTTCTGGATTAATTTTTATAGACTTATTTAAATATGCAACAACTTGATTTAATGAACTTACTGGTATAACATTAATTCCATCAACAATGCTAGCCTCTTTTGCATTTTCTTTTGGAACAACTATTTCTTTTATCCCTAATTTTTTCGCTTCAATACACATTGGTAATATACCGGTAATACTATGAACATTTCCATCTAAAGAAAGCTCTCCTACAAAAGCGACATTTTCAAAATCAAATTCATTAATGTTTTCTGTTGCAAGTAAAATGGCAATTGCAATTGGTAAATCAAATGCAGAGCCCACTTTTTTTATTGTAGCTGGTGCTAAATTAATTACAATTCTTCTACTTGGAAATTCGTACCCAGAATTTTTTATAGCTGTTCGAACTCGCTCTTTCGCCTCTCTTATACTAACATCTGGTAAGCCTACAATTTCCCAACAAGGTAGACCTCCAGCAACATCAACTTGAACGTCGACAATAAAACCTTCTAAACCGTGAAGGGTCATACTTTTAACTATTGATAACATAAATATCTCCTTTGGAATTTTTTAGAATTAAATTTTTTGAATAAAAATTTTTATTATAATAGCAAATTTTTTTAATTGTGTCAATAGATATATTTAGAATTTATTAAATTTCGTCTTGATTTTTGTTACCTATTAATATACAATAAATGTCATAGAAAAAGCAAAAGAAGATGGTGATAATTTGAATAATAAGAATTCAAAAAAAAATATAAAAAATAATAATAATACAAAAATAAAAAGTTCAAAACCCAAAAGGTTATTTATTCTAATGATAATAATATTTATAGTTTTCTTTTTATTAGTATTTCGTATAGGATATTTGCAGTTTATAAAAGGATCTTACTTAAAGGAACTGGCAACTAGGCAACAATCAACAAGTAGAATAATTAGTGCAAAAAGAGGTGCTATTTATGATTCTACTGGAACAGCCTTAGCAATAAGTGCTGATGTTGATACAATAACGGTAAATCCTGATAAATTAAAGAAAAAAACTGATGAAGATACACAAGCATTACGTGAAAAAGTTGCCAAAGAGTTTTCAACATTATTTGAATTAGATTATCAAGAAACATTAGATAAAATTTCGAGCAACAATTCTGTTGAAACAATAGTTCAAAAAGTAGAAAAGGATAAAGTAACAGAATTAGAGCAATGGATAAAAGATAATAAAATATCTTCCGGAATAAACATTGATGAAGATACAAAAAGATCATATCCTTATGCAAGTTTGGCCTCTAACTTAATAGGTTTTTGTGGAAGTGATAATCAAGGGTTAACTGGTCTTGAATATTATTGGGATTCTACATTGGCTGGTACTTCAGGAAAAATAACTACAACTCAAGATGCCTCGCAAGACTTAATTTCTAATGAAGATGCACAATATTATGCTCCTGAAAACGGTAGCAACTTGAATTTAACTATAGATATAAATATTCAAACAATAGCTGAAAAATATTTAGCTCAAGCTTGTATAACCAATAAATGTGCAGAAGGTGGAAATATAATAATAATGAATCCTACATCTGGAGATATTTTAGCAATGGCAACATACCCTAACTACAACCTAAATACTCCATTTGAACCTAATGAATCTCTTTCTAGTACTTGGGATTCACTTTCAAAAAGTGCACAAAGTGAAGCATTACAAAAAATGTGGAGAAATACAGCAGTATCAAATACATATGAACCAGGATCTGTATTTAAAGTAGTAGTAGCATCTGCTGCTGTGGAAGAAAACATAGTTGAAACAGATACACCTGCAATTTTTTCTTGCTCTGGAGTGCAAGAAGTTGCAGATAGAGAAATTCATTGTGCTAATAGATCAGGTCACGGATATCAATCTTTACGACAGGCTTTACAAAATTCTTGTAACCCTGCATTTATACAATTAGGTCAAAAAATTGGTGTTGATACATTATATAAGTATTTTAAATCTTTTGGATTATTTACTAAAACTGGAATAGCAACAGCTGGAGAAGCAACAGGTATTTTCCACGATAAAAGTTCTGTTGGACCAGTTGAACTTGCAACAATATCATTTGGACAAAGATTTACAATAACTCCAATTCAAATGATAACAGCCGTATCTGCAATTGCAAATAATGGAAAATTAATGCAACCTAGAATAGTAAAAAGCATTACAAATACAGATACTGGAGCAGTTACAAATATAGATACAAAAGAAGTTAGACAAGTAATTTCTGCCGAAACTTCTAAAAAAATGTTAAGTATGATGGAATCTGTAGTTACAGATGGTGGTGGAAAATATGGTCAAGTAACTGGTTATTCAATAGCAGGAAAAACTGGAACATCAGAGGCAACAGAAGGTTCAACATCTGGTTATGTGTCTTCATTTGTTGCAGTTGCCCCATCAGATGACCCCCAATTAGTTGTTTTATTAACACTATATAATCCTCAAGGAAAGGATCATTTCGGAGGTCATATAGCAGCTCCTGTAGTTTCACAAGTGCTATCAGAAGTATTACCATACTTAGGAATTCCATCAAAAGACACAACATCAAAAAATACAAATACAACGTCAACATCAACAAAGAAAATAACATTACACGATGTACGAAACAAAACAGCCTCTGAAGCCAAGAAATTGCTTGAAGCACAAGGATTAAAATGTTCATTTACGTGTAGTGCCAATGCAATAATAACAGAACAAATACCAAAGCAAGGAACATCCTTAACAGAAGGAGCAATAGTAAAATTATACTCAGATGATACTATATCAAATAAAAGTCAAACTACAGTTCCAGACTTAAATGGAATGACGTATAGTGCAGCTAAATCAGCACTTCAATCAAAGAACTTAAACATAAATACTGTAGGAACCGGAAAAGTAGTAAGTCAAGATCCAATAGCTGGAACAGAAAAGTACGAAGGAACAGTTGTAACAGTAACACTACAAGAAGATATTGGATCATCATCACATTAATATAATTTAGTTTTAATATTATAAAAAAATCAAAGTTAATTTTTACATTATTTCCAAAAATTAACTTTGATTTTTATTTTTATTTATGTTAATCTGTTATTAATAAGATTATATTTATGGAGGATTATTATGAAATTAATTACTGAATTAATGAAAATAGAGCCTAAAATAAAAAAAGTAACAAAATTTATGCTTATTGTTTGTTTACTTCTAGCATTGCTTTCAGCTTTTATTTTATCAATGTATCATTTTACATATATTATTTTCCAATATAATTTTGGAATGACTTTATTGCGTATAAGTATATTTTTAGCTGTTTCGGCAGTTATTTGTGCACTTGCATTTAGTCGTATAAAAAAAGATTTGGAATAACAACAAAAAGACCAGGTCTAGCCACCTAGTCTTTTTTATTGTGTTATATACATTTACATCAAAGTTAATAGCTCTTAAGATAAATATAGTATACTTACAATGATATGTCAACACAAAAGTTTTATTCAATTCATATTTTCTTTATTTATTAAGCTCTTCTAAGAACATTTTATTAAGCATTTGTGGATTTGCTTTTCCCTTTGTTGCCTTCATTGCTTGTCCTACTAAAAATCCTAGTGCTTTATCTTTTCCAGCTTTATAGTCTGCTATTGATTGTGGATTTGCTTCTAAAACTTGTGTTACAACTTCTTTTATAGCACCTTCATCAGAAATTTGAATCCATCCATTTTTCTTTATTATTTCTTCTGGATCTTGTGGACTTTCAAATAATTCTGTTACAACTTTTTTAGCTATTGCTGAACTTATTGTTCCTTTTTCAATTAGTAAAATTGTTTTTCCAAGCTCTTCGGCTGTAAATGGAATTTGGTCTGGTTCCATTTCTTTTTCATTTAATATTCTTGAAATATCTGATAAAATCCAGTTTGCTGACAATTTTGGATTTCCACAAACTTCTTTTGCACCTTCAAATAAATTAGATAAATATTTTGAAGCTGTTATTAAGTTTGCATCTTTTTCAGATAATCCATATTCAGACATATATCTAGATTTTCTACTTTCTGGTAATTCTGGTAAATTATCTTTTATATTTTGAATATATTCTTCAGATAAACGAATTGCTACTAAATCTGGATCTGGGAAATATCTGTAATCTTGAGCATCTTCTTTACTTCTCATTGGAAATGTTCTTCCAGATACATCGTCCCATCTTAAAGTTGTTTGCTCAATTACCCCACCTTCTTCTAGTACATCAATTTGTCTATTTGCTTCATAATCAATAGCTCTTACTATTGATCTAAATGAGTTCATATTTTTCATTTCTGTACGAGTTCCAAATTCTGTTGCACCTTTTTTTCTTACAGAAACATTAACATCTGCACGAAGTGAACCTTCTTGCATTTTACAGTCAGATACTTCAATATATTCAAAAATTGATTTAAGTTTTCTTAAATATCTTTCAGCCTCTCCTGCTGAACGAATATCTGGTTCAGATACAGACTCGATTAATGGTACACCAGCTCTGTTTAAATCAACTAAACTACCTCCACCAAACTCATTATGATTTAATTTTCCTGCATCTTCTTCAATATGAATACGAGTTAAACGTATTTTTTTAGGATTACCTTCATCATCTTCAATTTCTACATATCCGTGTTCACAAAGAGGTTTATCAAATTGTGATATTTGATATGCTTTTGGAAGATCTGGATAAAAGTAATTTTTTCTATCATTTTTACTATTTCTTGAAATTTCGCAATTTGTAGCTAAACCTGCTTTAACTGCATATTCAACAACTTTTTCGTTCAATACAGGTAATGTACCAGGCATTGCCATACAAATTGGACAACAATGTGTATTTGGTTCTCCACCAAATTCTGTAGGACAACTACAAAAGATTTTTGTTTTTGTAGAAAGCTCTGCATGAACTTCAAGTCCTATTACTATTTCATAATCACTTCTTGACATATAATTAGCTCCTTTCACGCAAAGTGGGAAAAAGGGTTATATTTTTAGTTGTTTATTTAACTAATTTTTTATAGACTGTCCCAATTTCCCATTTTGGGGAAATTAGAACCGTCCCCTTTTCCATTTTTTTCTTTTATCTATTTTTTAAATTCTGGTTTGTAATTTTTTCTGAAGTTTGTTGCTTGTTCATAGGTGTATGCTGCATTTAGTATTGTTTCTTCTGTGAATTTGTTTCCTATTAGTTGCATTCCTACTGGCATTCCTTTGCTGTCTACTCCACATGGAATTGATATTCCTGGAAGTCCTGCTATGTTTACAGATACTGTACAGATATCTGCTAAATACATTTCTAATGGATTGCTTGATTTTGAACCTAATTCGAATGCTACTGTTGGTGATGTTGGAGTTAATATAACATCATATTTTTCGAATGCTTTTTCAAATTCGTTTGTTACTAATGTACGAACTTGTTGAGCTTTTTTGTAATAAGCATCATAATAACCTGAACTTAATACATATGTTCCTAAAATAATTCTTCTTTTAACTTCTGGACCAAATCCTTCGCTTCTTGAATTTACATATATATCTTTTAATTTTTCAAAGTTTTCTGTTCTGTATCCATATCTGATACCATCAAATCTACCTAGGTTAGAGCTTGCTTCTGCACAGGCAATTATGTAGTATGTTGCTAGTGAATATTCTGCAACATCTAATGAAAATTCCTCTACTTCTGCTCCTAGCTCTTTATATTTTTCTATTGCTTCTTGTAATTTTGCTTTAACTTCTTCATTTATACCTTCACCAAAGAATTCTTTTGGAACACCAATTTTTAGACCTTTAACATCATTTTTTAATGCTTTAGTATAATCTACTTTTGGTCTTTCTATTGATGTTGTATCTTTTGAATCATGTCCTGCTATTAAATTTAAAAGCATTGCACTATCATAAACATCTTTTGTGATTGGTCCTATTTGGTCTAATGATGAAGCAAATGCTACTAAACCATATCTTGAAACTAAACCATATGTAGGTTTTAATCCTACAACACCACAAAAGGCTGATGGTTGGCGGATTGATCCACCTGTGTCGCTACCAAGAGCCCAAGGTACCATACCTGCTGCAACAGCTGCTGCAGAACCACCTGATGAACCACCTGGTACTGTATTTAAATTCCATGGATTTTTTGTTTTCTTAAATGCTGATGTTTCTGTTGAACCACCCATTGCGAATTCATCCATATTTAATTTTCCTAGGTTTATTAAACCTTCATTATTTAATTTTTCGATAACTGTTGCATCATATGGTGAAACAAAGTTTTCTAGCATTTTTGAGCTACAAGTTGTTTTTATACCCTTTGTGCATAAGTTATCTTTTATTCCAATAGGAATTCCGGCAAAATTTGATTCTATTTCCCCATTGTTTACTTTTTTTTCTATTTCTTTAGATTGCTCTATTGCTTCATCTGTTAAAGTTGTTACAAAAGCTTGTACATCTGGCTCTTTTTCTGCAATTCTATCTGCATATGCTTTTGTTATTTCTGTTATTGTTAGCTCTTTAGAAGCTAATTTTTCTTGAAGTTCATGTACTGTAAGTTCTGTAATATTCATTAAATTTCCTCCCTTCGCATAATTCATCTGCATTAATAAATTTGATGATTTTCGAACCTTATGAAATGTCATTTTTAATTATTGTATAACTTTTGGTATTTTAAACATTCCTCTTTCTTGTGCAGGAGCATTTTGAAGCAATGCATCTCTATCACCGAATTCTACAATTTCATCTTTTCTGAATACATTATATTTATCATTTGCACCTATTGTTTCTCCTAAACCATCTGTTGGTGCATTATTTACTTTTTCTGCGAAATTTAATATATCTTGTAAATGTAATAAATATGTATCAACCTCTTCATCTTTTAATTTAAGATGTGCTAAATTTGCTATGTGCAAAAGTTGTTCACGACTAACTTGCATGGTATCATCTCCTTTTACGAATTTGTTCAACATTATATAGCTTTTTTTCAAAAAAAACAAGACCTAAATTGGAAACTTGTTGGGTGTGTTAATGTGTGGTTGTCAAT
>FR878222.1 GCA_000434335.1 Clostridium sp. CAG:492 | reverse complement strand
ATTTTTTGTAACTAATTTTTACATTTTCTTATTTATCAAAAACTAAATTTTTCCATTTAATTTCTATAACTTTTTTCTCATCTTTGCTGAATTTGAATTCATAATTTCTATATACTTCTTCAGATTTATATGTATATTGATCATAATTTGATCCTTCATATATCTCTTCAGTTTCTCCAAATACTTTTTTTACATCATCAAGTGAAGAGCCTAATTTTAATCCTCCGACAACTTGAACATCAGCTAATTTACTGTCATATTTTAAATTATCTTCATCTAAGTCAAATCCTCCTATAGATGTATCTGGAACTTTTACTGCAGAACTTTCTGTATTATAAGGTGTTACATAAAAAGATGTTTTTTTATCTGCAGTTTGTATATATCCTGCACCAATCATATATTTATTTGCTGGAACATCTTCTGTTTTTTCTCTTTCTCTTACAACTAAATCTGTTTTTTCTTCTATACTAGAAATTTTATCTCCTGCATTAAATTTCTTTCCATCATATATAAAATAGTATGAATCATTATCATTTACCGGATCTTTTGATTCCTTTTGCTCTTCTTTTACATTGTTATTGTTTTCTGCGTCCTTTGCTTCATCTTTTTCTTTGTTTCCGCATCCTGAAAACCCAAATAAGCTAACTGCTAATATTGCAATTATACCTAATATTGAAATAAATTTTTTCATTTTTCTTCCTCCTTAATTTTTTTTACATTTTGTAGTTTATCATACCATTTAATTGACGTCAATAGATTTAATTTTTTAGTATATTTTTTTTATTTTTATTTATACTAATTTTATAAATTATTATTTCACAAGGAGATTTTTTTATGAAAAAACTATGTTTTATTTTTTTACTTACTGTTCCTTTAGTTGTTCTAGTTGGATGTAATACTGTTTCAAAAAATGATAATAATGTAGGGCAAAATTTCCAGGCCGAGAGAACTGGCAGTGTTTCTAATGAGCAATCTGTTAATAATAGCTCTGTTAATGAAAATAATAATACTGTACCAGAAAATGAAACTAATCAAAATGCTGTTCAAGAACCTCAACCTACTGAACCTCCTGCTAATGAACTTGCTAAGAGCGAGCCTGTTGAAACTGTTTTGGCTGAATTTTCTACTACAATTAAATCTAGGGCTTCTAATAGATTGAATAATATTCAAATAACTTGTTCTAAATTAAATGAAACTACTGTTGAATCTGGTAAGAGTTTTTCTTTTTGTCAAACGGTTGGTAAAGCAACTGAAGAAAAAGGATATAAAAAAGCTGATGTTATTGTAGACAAGCAAGTTACTCAAGCATTAGGTGGTGGAAATTGTCAAGTTAGCTCTACTTTATATAATGCTATTCTTAAAGTTTCTGACTTTAAAGTTACAGAGCGACATCCTCATGGAAAAAAAGTTAATTATGTTCCTGAAGGAAAAGATGCTGCAGTTTCTTATGGTAGTAAAGATTTAAAATTTGTTAATAATACTTCTAATACAATAAAAATTTATGCTAGCACAGATAACAAAAAAGTAAGCATAAAAATTGTTTCTGTAAAATAATTTTTTAGACATTTTTAAAACATTTTTTAATATATTTTATTAAAGATGAATTCTTTTTATTGGAGGTAACATTAAATGTATATAAAAAAGTTCACACTAAAAACATTATATTTGTTTATAGGTTTAAGTGTCTTATTTAATTATAATATTATAGTATTTAGTGCAGATACGTACAAATGGTCTACAACACCAGATTTGCTTGAAACTTCTACTAGTACTTCTGAGCCAATTACACCAAATAACGCTCTTAACTTACAATCTGGTGCAGCAATTTTAATTGACCAAAACTCTGGTCAGGTATTATATGAACATAACAGCCACGAGCAACTTCGTCCAGCAAGTGTTACTAAAGTTATGTCTATTCTATTAATTATGGAAGCATTAGATTCTGGTCAGATTTCTTTAGAAGATAAAGTTCCTTGCAGTGAAAATGCAAGCTCTATGGGTGGATCTCAAATATGGCTTACACCTTCAGAAACTTTAACAGTTAATGAAATGATTAAATGTATGTGTGTTGTTTCTGCTAATGATTGTACTGTTGCAATGGCAGAATATTTATGTGGAAGCACAGATGCTTTCGTTGCTAAAATGAACGAAAGAGCCAAAGAGCTTGGAATGAATGATACGCATTTTAAAAATTGTCATGGTATTGATGAAGATGGTCATGTAACAAGCGCTTACGATATTTCGGTAATGTCCAGAGAATTGTTAACTAAACATCCTAATATTACAAAATATACTACAATTTGGATGGATAGTATTCGTGATGGAAAATCTGAACTTGTTAATACTAATAAATTAGTACGAAATTATGAAGGATGTACAGGATTAAAAACTGGCTCTACAAGTCTTGCTTTATATAATTTATCTGCAAGTGCAACTCGTAACAATTTAAGTTTTATTGCAGTAATAATGAAAGCTCCAACAACAGCTTTAAGATTTTCAGAAGCAAAAGCTTTACTTGACTATGGTTTCAATAACTATTCCTCTTCTGAACTTGCAAAAGCAAATGATGTTGTAAAAACTGTTTCTGTTGAAAAAGGAGTAGAAAATACTGTAAATGCTGTCTTTTCTGAAGATAAATGTTGTCTTGTATCAAAAGGTCAAGAATCAAGAATATCACAACAAATAAATATTCCTGACACATTAACAGCTCCAATAAGCAAAGGACAAAAAATAGGTGAAATCTGCTATTATTTAGACACTGAATTAGTTGGCAAAGTCGATATTGTGAGTGATAGAGATATTGGGAAAAATAATTTTATGAATATGAGTGCTTTGCTTATAAGAAAATGGTTTAGTCTGCTTAGAACATAAAATGGTTGTGTCAAAGGTTGTCAATGGGGACGGTTCTTTTTGACAACTTTAAAGCTATATCCAAAATGTATGCCTAAAGTTGTCAAAAAGAACCGTCCCCATTGACACCAGAACCTTCCTCCATTGACAACCCTTTGACACATAATTTTTTTACAAATCTAATAATTTTAATGAACTACTTAATTCAAATACATTTTCATTATTCTCTGTATTATCATAATAATCTTCTAAACTTAAATTATCACTTATCTTTTTTAAAGACATTACTGGTATTTTGAACATATCACCTATTACTGCTACTGAATGAAGTTCCATATCAAATGCTAAGTGCCCTGTTAAGTCAGTTTTTGTTACAAAACTTTCTGCTGAATAGCATTCTACTTTTTGTATTTCTGTATTTTTTATTAGCTCTAGCTCTTGATTTCCATAGTCTAAAAAGCTGTATTTTTCTTCTCCTGGTATATTCCATTCGTAATTATATGATTTAGTTATATTTACCCAAGTTCCTATTTTTATGTCTGTTGAACCTGCATATCCTATATTTACTATTAAATCTGGTTTAATATTTTCACATAAATATTTTGTTAAATTTATTGCTGTTTTTTGTTTTCCTATTCCTGATATAAGTAGTGATATATTATTTTTTCTGAATATAGTTTCTGTGACTTTTTCTAATTTTAGCTTTTGTGCTATTGTTTCTGATTCTTTTTCCATTGCACATATTATTAATATTTCTTTCATTTATCTTTCCTCTCATATAAAGT
>FR878221.1 GCA_000434335.1 Clostridium sp. CAG:492 | reverse complement strand
AGTAATATTAGTATTAAAAAATTACTCAATGATAGGTCACGGTCTTGGAGAAGTAGGATTTGCAGCACTATCATTAGCATTAGTATGTAATTTACCAGAAATGTCTGTAGCAATTCCAATAGTAATAATAGCATCATTTATAATATTATTAATAAGCCAAAAAAAAGGAGCATCAGGAGATGTAACAATAGCTCTAGTTTCAACCGCTGCATTAGCATTTGGAGTAATAATAACATCAATATCAAAAGGATTTAACATAGATGTTTACAATTATATGTTTGGAAGCGTATTATCAATGACAACAAACGATGTAATAATAAGTATAATATTATCAATAATATTAATAGCAATGTATGCATTTTTCTACAACAGATTATTTATGATAACATTTGACGAAAAATACGCCAAAGTTTGCGGAATAAATGTAACATTCTACCAATTTTTAATATCACTAATAACAGCAATAGTAGTTGTACTAGGAATGCGAATGATGGGAACCTTACTAATATCAAGTCTAATAGTATTTCCAGCAATAATAGCAAGAAAATTAACAAACAGCTTTAAAAATATGGTAATCCTATCAGTATTAATATCAGTAATATGTTTCATATTCGGAATACTAATTTCATACTATCTAAACTTACCAACAGGAGCGTGCATAGTAGCAGTATACATAGTATCATTACTAATAGCAAATATATTCAAAAAAATAAAAATATAAAAAAATAAGAAAAAATTAAAATTGTAGAGCCGGATAAGTGAATATATATATTCACTTATCCGGCTTTACCACGACCATAATTGCAAAAATAATAGCATATGGAAATAAAAATCCATATGCTATTATCCTGTAAAGCTAGTATTAATCTTCGGCTAAAACCAATATACCTAAACCAAAAATCTAATACATATTACTACATAACTAAATTTCATCGATAAATATATCAATCATTCGCTAGAATACTAATGCCCATATAACAACCATATTCATCCCAAAGGGACTAAAAATGATCATTAGTTTAAACAAGAATACTCACAACTTTGAAAAATACATATACTAAATTAATTTAGCAAACATATCCTTCTCATCGCCGACTAGTAATAACCTATTTTTAATAAGCTAGTAATAATCTTTGCTCGAATATTAAAAATCTGATCTGTTCAAACTCGTAATACTCTTAGTCAAACTAATATTAACCTTACAACAATATTATATGCTAATAAAAAAAAAATATACTAAAATAAAAAATAAATTATAAATTTATTTATAAATATTGAAA
>FR878220.1:318-893 GCA_000434335.1 Clostridium sp. CAG:492 | reverse complement strand
AATAGCATCTTACTGCTTTTCTTATAGGTTTATCCATTTAAAACTTCTCTCCAATCTAATTTTACAATATCTTTTATTTTCAAATTATTCTTTCTCATATACTCTTTTACTTTTAAATATCCATAAACATATCCTGTTCTTACTGGCATATTAGGTATCTTCGTTTTTGCAAACATATAGAAAAAATCATACATCATATTATTTTTATCTAATTTCGTTTCAACAACTTTATCTATAGTTTCTATATTATTTTCTACCCATTCAACTGTCGTATTAAGAACAATTGTATAATAGCTCTTTTGTTTATTAGGTACTATTTCTTCTGAAAAACTACATGCTATCCCTTCAGTAATAAATCTTTCTCCAATACACATTTCAAATATATCATGTTTTATTTCTTTTTCTCTAATCCAATGTGTGTATTCATGAGCAAGTAGCTTTTTTATGTTTTCTTCTAACTCTAAAGTTGATTCTAGTAGTATAACAGTAATATCTTCATTTTGATATTTTGTAGAATATATTGTAGTGGTATCTAGTCCTATAATTACATATACTTTATTATTAATATTCTTATA
>FR878220.1:0-263 GCA_000434335.1 Clostridium sp. CAG:492 | reverse complement strand
ATTATATCATTCAAAAGTTCTTTCAAATTAATACCTTTTAAATTAGAAATCGTATTTAGCAATATATTTTTATATTCACTATCTTTTATTATATCTTCCATTTTACTTCTTTCTATTCTCTTTTGAAAAAAATATATATCGTTTAAAAGATTATAATTATTGTTAATATAATTTCTTATTGATTTTTCGATGTCATTTGTATTTTCATATTCTTCAAAAAAATTTTCACACAAAAGACAATAATTCATATTATACCTCCATAT
>FR878219.1 GCA_000434335.1 Clostridium sp. CAG:492 | reverse complement strand
AATTATATTAAATAACTAGCAATTAACTAGAATCATTATTAATAAAAAAAATACAATTTTACGGAGGAAAATTATGAGTACTATAAAAGAAAAATACCTAAATGATTTATTAAAAAACAATGAAGGAATAAAAATATTAAATAAAAAGTTTTCGACAATAATTACAGATAAAGATTTTTATAAATATGGACTTTTAACACAAATAATTCAGACATTAATAAAAAATGGATATACTCAAACAATATCTGATAACTTTAATTTAATATTATCTTCATCATTACCAGATGAAACCTTTGATATATTATTATTAATTAAAAGTATACCAAATAGTAATCAGTTATTTTCTAATAATATAGAAGAAATATATTTAAAGCTAGAAGGTGAAGAAATATTAGAATTCATTGAGTTATTAGATAAATCTAAACAAGACGAAATTTTCAAAAGAAATGAATTTTCGTATAATTTATACAAAGAGGGCTTTATTAGGGAATCAACACTTGGAAATATTATAAAGGGTGATTTATCTATATTTATTGAAGAGCTAATAAAAGAAGTTTCAGAAGGGAAGAAATTAGAAAGATTAGAAGCAGGTACATATAATGATGCAATATTAACAAATGATTATGTAATAAAACTAGGGGAAACAAGAGATAAATTTGAAATTCCATATCATCCTAATATTTTACAACCATTATTGCGAGAAAGAATAAAAGATAAAAATGGAAAAGATATATTAATAGTAGAAGTTCAAAACAAAGTAGATACAAAGAACATTACTGATTTACAAAGAAAAGAGCTTATTGAAAAATTATCAAAAGCAAAAATTACTTGCAGAGATATTTTATATGGAAATATTGGAATATTATTAAAACCTAATCAAAGAGCACTATTCAATGGAGTAGGTGGAATACAAGATTATGATGATATAAAAGAAGAAACCTTACAACCAGGAGAACCAGTAATATTTGATACTGATATGATTGAAAAAAATGATGAAAATAACGAACCTGAAAAATAATTTAGTATTGAATTTAATTTTATCCTATGATACACTAAAAAAGCATAAGAAAGGATGTGTTTAAATGATTGAGTTAGAAGAAAATGCTAGAGCATTACAAACAATAAAATCTAAACTAGAAAGTATAGGTGAATCTCTTTGACATACCAAAATTAGAGCAAGATTTAAAAACGTTAGAAAGTAAAACTCTTGAAGACGGATTTTGGAATGATAGTAAAAAATCAGGTAAGGTATTACAAGAAATTAAAGTAATAAAAAATAAAAAAGACAAATATTTGAAACTTGAATCAGAGCTATCTAATTTGGAAGAAATGAATGAATTATTACAATTAGAAGATGATGAAGCTCTTGTAAAGGAATTATTAAAAAATACATCAAATATTCAAAAAGAGATTGAAAATTTAGAAATTGAAACATTACTTTCTGGAAAATATGATATAAATAATGCAATAGTCACAATTCATCCAGGTGCGGGAGGAACTGAGTCTCAGGACTGGGCTGAAATGTTATATAGAATGTATACAAGATGGGCAAATGCTAACAACTATTCTGTTAAAGAGCTTGATTATTTGGATGGTGACGAAGCAGGCCTTAAAAGTGTTACTTTTTTAATTTCAGGAGATTATGCATATGGATATATGAAATGTGAAAAAGGAGTACACAGACTTGTTAGAATATCTCCATTTGATGCAGGAGGAAGAAGACATACTTCATTTGCTTCTGTAGAAGTATTGCCAGAAATAACTGAAGATATTGAAATTGATATAAATCCAGATGATTTAAGAATAGATACATATAGAGCATCTGGAGCAGGAGGTCAGCATATAAACAAAACTTCATCTGCAGTAAGAATAACACATATTCCGACAAATACAGTTGTAGCTTGCCAAACAGAAAGGTCTCAAATTCAAAACAGAGAAACAGCAATGAAAATGTTAAAATCTAAATTATTAAATCTAAAAGAGCAAGAGCAAAAAGAAAAAATTGAAGACTTAAAAGGTGAGCAAAAAGATATAGCGTGGGGAAGTCAAATACGCTCATATGTTTTTTGTCCATATACACTAGTAAAAGATCATAGAACTAATTATGAAGTTGGAAATGTTCAAGCTGTTATGGATGGTGATTTAAATGAATTTATGAAAAGTTATTTAAAATCACTTCAAAATGAAAAATAAACGAAGGAGAAATATTATGAAACTTAAAGATTTATATTTAGAAAATACTAATCATAGATATAATAATGTAACAAGAGTGAAAAAAGAAAATATTATTTTAAAAATGAATCCAATTAAAAAAATACAA
>FR878218.1 GCA_000434335.1 Clostridium sp. CAG:492 | reverse complement strand
GAAGATTAGCAGAATTAAGAGAAAAAGCAATAAGGGATGAATTAGCTGCAATTGCTCAAGCAAGAGAAGAAGGAATAAATGATGGCATAAGCAAAGGAATAAGCCAAGGAATAATCAAAGTAGCCAGAAGGATGTTAGAAAAAAAGATGGACATAGCTCTAATAATGGAGATGACAGGCCTAACTAAAGAAGAAATCGAAAAGTTATAAATTATAGATAAGGTCAAATTTCTATGTAAGAAAATTCACAACTTAAATTTAAAATATGGGTTGTGAATTTTTTTATTGCGAATAAAATTTTATGGACAAATTTGGAAAAATAGTGTAAAATACATTTGTATAAAAAGTAACATAAGCAATAGATAAACAAATTTTATTGCTCAGTATATACAGAGTCTTAAAATCTATAAAAATCAAAGCTACAATTTATAGCAATTGTAAAGCAAAGCTATAAATTGTAACAAATCAAAAGAAGGAATAAAACATATGAAGAAAAAAGTTATTGTTGTTTTAAGTATAATAATACTAATTATAGGTATTATTTCAATAATCAAATATAATAAAAATAAATCAAAATTTGACTACACAATAGAGCAAATTAGTGAAGTCAATTATTTTTTATTGATGCAAAATAATAAATATGGTGTTATAAATAAAAATGGTGACATAGTAGTAGATCCAGTTTATGATGTAGTCGAAATTCCAAATGCGTCAAAACCAGTTTTCATATGTAAAGGAAACTATGACCAAAATTCTGGAGAATACAACATACAAGTATTTAATGATAAAGAAGAGCCAATTTTATATCAATACTACACTGTGGAGGCAATAAAACTAAATAATGTAGAAAGCAATGGTAATTATGAAAAAAGTGTTTTAAAATATAAATCTGACAACAAATATGGTTTAATAGATTTTAGTGGAAATAAAATAACAGATGCAATATATGACTCAATAGAAGGTTTTAATTATAGAGAAGGTATACTATTAGTAAAAAAATCAGATAAATATGGAATTATTAATATAAAAGGAGCTTCAATTATTAAACCAAAATATGATGAAATATTGTGTGATGAATATTATACAACAGATTCAAAATATGATAAATCTGGATATATAGTTGGAACTAAAACAGATAAAGGAATGAGATATGGTTATATTGATGGAATAAAAAGAAAGCAAATATTGAAAAACGAATATAACGATATATACAGAATTACTGATAAAATGGATGATAACAATATATATTTAGTAGCTTTTAAAGATGGAAAAGCTGGGGTATATCAAAACAAGAAAAAAATTATAAATAATGAATATGAAGATATTTTATATGATGCAAACAATGATTTATTAACATTACAAAAAACATCAAAACAGGGGGTATCTAAATTTGATGGAACAACAATAATTCCAATAGAATATGATAACATTTTTTTTGCTGGTGAATACATAAATGCACAAAAAGGCGATAAAATAGATATTTATAATTTTGATGGAACAAAAGAAAATTCAGAGTATATTAGTAGAAAAAGTGTTGCAGATAAAAAATACGAAATTGTTTCTACATCTGATGATAAATATAAAATAATAAATAATGAAAATAATAAGGTTATTGATGATAATTATCAATACGTACAATATTTATTTAAAAATTATTTTTCAGTAACGAAAGATAACAAATATGGAATCATTGATTCAGATGGAAATACAATATTAGATTTTAAATATAATATTGTTCGATTATTAGAAAATTCTAATGTTATTCAAGTTATTGATGACAAAAGTAATATAGAATTATTAGATGAAAATTTAAAATCTATAATAAAAATCAAAGATGCTAATATTTATACATATGATAATTATTTTAAAGTGTATTCAGATGATAGTGTTCAATATTTTGATAAAAGTGGAAAAAAATTAGAAAGTAAAGATGTATTTCCAAACAATAAATTATTTGCATATAAAGAAAAAAATAAATGGGGTTTTAAAGATAAAGATGGAAATATTGTTGTAAAACCTATTTATGATATGGTAACAGAATTTAATGAATATGGATATGCAGGAATAAAATCTAAGAATAAATGGGGCTCTATTAATGAAAATGGAGATGTAATTAAAGAGCCAACATATGAGGTAGAATCTAATATAATTCCAAGTTTTATTAAGGAATATTATCAAGTAGATTTGGGTTATGGAGAGCCTTATTATACTAACGAAACAATAATGAGAAGTACTGAAAATGTAATAAAAGATGAAGATTTAAAAAATAATGATAATAAAAAATAAGGAAGGATATAGTTATGTATAAAGAATTTGGAATTAAAGAAGAAGTAATATCACTAGCAGAAAAAATTAATAAAGATTTACTACCAATATTTGATGAAATTGATAAAAATTGTGAATTAAATTCATTAAAAGTATTAAAAGCATTTAACAAATATAATGTATCAGATATGCATTTTAATAGTACAACAGGATATGGATATGGTGATGTTGGTAGAGATACAATAGAAAATATTTTTTCAGAAGTGTTAGGTGCTGAAGATAGTTTAGTAAGAGGACAGTTTATATCTGGAACACATGCTCTTACAGTAGCATTATTTGCTTTTTTAAGACCAAATGATACTATGCTTAGTATATGTGGAAAACCATATGATACATTAGATGAAGTTATTGGTATTGTTGATAATGATAGTTCTTTAAAATCATATGGTGTTAAATATGAACAAATTGATTTAATAAATGATGATTTTGATTATGATAAAATAATTGATAGAGTTTCTAAAAATGATATAAAACTAATTGAAATTCAAAGATCAAGAGGTTATGCGTTAAGAAGAAGTATAACACTAGATAAAATAGAAAAAGTAATAAAAGCAATTAGATCTGTTAATAAAAATGTAATTATAATGATAGATAATTGCTATGGAGAATTTGTTGATAAAGTTGAACCTTTGGCATTAGGAGCAGATGTTATGGTTGGCTCTTTAATAAAAAATTTGGGCGGAGGTATTGCACCAAATGGCGCATATATTGCAGGTAAAAAAGAGCTTGTAAAACTTGCAGCTGAAAGATTAACTGCTCCAGGACTAGGAAAAGAAGTTGGTCCTACAATGGGTATAAATAAATATATATTACAAGGATTATTTATGGCACCAAGTGTTGTAGCTAGTAGTTTAAAAACAGCTATATTTGCAAGTAAAATGCTTGAAGAAATGGGATATAAACCAGTTCCTAGATTTAATGAAAAAAGATCAGATATAGTTCAAACTATTGAATTTGGTGATAAAGAAAAATTAATAAAATATTGTCAAGGAATACAAATGGGCTCACCAATTGATTCAAATTCAATACCAGAGCCTTGGGATATGCCAGGATATACTGATCAAGTAATTATGGCAGCAGGAGCTTTTACACAAGGCTCTTCAATAGAGCTTTCTTGTGATGCACCTATTAGACCACCATATATTGCTTTTATGCAAGGTGGATTAACTTATGAATATGGAAAATTAGGTGTAATGAGAGCAATTTCACAAATATTATAATTATATAAAATAACAAAATGCTCATTTTTAATTATAAAGTGAGCATTTATTGAATTTTGAAAGGATTGAAAAAAATGAAGGTTGTTGTTATTGGTGGAGGACCAGCTGGGATAATGAGTGCAATTTCTGCAAAAAATAGCGGAAATGATGTAATTTTAATTGAAAAAATGAATAGTTTAGGTAAAAAATTATTAATAACAGGAAAAGGTAGATGTAATATAACAAGTAGTTTAAACATAAATGAATTTATACAAAATATTCCTGGGAATGGTAGATTTTTATATAGTGCATTTCAAAATTTTACAAATGAAGATATTATTAATTTACTAAAAAAGCATAATGTAAAAGTAAAAGAAGAAAGAGGTAATAGAATATTTCCTGTTAGCGATAAATCAAAAGATGTATTGGATGCTTTTTATGAAGAGCTAAAAAATTTAAATGTTAAAATATATACAAACTCGACAGTAAACCAAATTATAGTAAAAGATGGCTCTGTAACAGGAGTAGAATATACTTTTAATAACAATAAATATACAATAAATGCAGACAAAGTGATTTTAGCAACAGGAGGAAAAAGCTACCCTACAACAGGTTCAACTGGTGATGGATATGAAATGGCAAAAAAATTAGGGCACACAATTACTGAAATAAAACCATCATTAATACCGATTGTAGCCAACGAAAATTCTGCGATTGAAAAAATAAATTTAGAAAGCTACAAAAATTCTAAGGAGTTATGTAAAAGTTTACAGGGATTGAGTTTAAAAAATGTAAAAATACAATTTGAAGATATTGAAAAAAATAAAGTAATATATGATGACTTTGGAGAAATGTTATTTACACATTTTGGAATATCTGGACCAACAATACTAAGTAGCTCTGCACATATTATAAGATACAAAAATATAAACGAATTACTAAAACAGGGAAAAATAATACTAAAAATCGATTTAAAACCAGCATTAAGTAATGAAAAGTTAGATTTAAGAATTTTAAGAGATTTTGAAAAAGAAAAAAATAAACTATTCAGAAATAGTTTAGATGAACTATTACCACAAAAATTAATAGATCCAGTAATACATTTATCAGGGATAAATCCAAATAAAAAAGTAAATGAAATATCTAAAAAAGAAAGAATGCAATTATTAAAAATACTTAAAGAATTTTGCATAACAATAAGTGGGTTTAGACCAGTTGAAGAAGCAATAATAACAGCTGGAGGAATAAATATAAAAGAAATAAATCCTAAAACAATGGAATCAAAATTAATAAATAACCTATATTTTGCTGGAGAGATAATAGATGTTGATGCATACACAGGAGGATTCAACTTACAAATAGCATATTCGACAGGAGTAACTGCAGGATTAAATTAAAAGGAGAATACTATGGAAAAATTTAAGACAATATTAGAAAAAAATACAACAGCTGAAATAATAGAAAAAAAATCAAGATTCATAGCAAACTTATTTTATGTAGAAACACCACAAGAAGCGGAAAATAAAATAAAGCAAATAAAAAAGAAATACTATGATGCGAAACACAACTGCTTTGCATATATAACATTAAATGAAAATGAAATACAAAAGAAATGTAGTGATGATGGAGAGCCAAGTGGAACGGCAGGAGCTCCAATGTTAGAAATATTAGAAAAACAATCAATATACAATGTAGTTGTAATAGTAACAAGATATTTTGGTGGAATCTTATTGGGTACAGGAGGATTAGTAAGAGCATATTCGGATTCATTAAAAGAGGTAATAAAAAAATCTACATTAGTCGAACAAGAGCCTGGATATGAAGCTGAAATAAAATTGCCATATGCTGATTTTGAAAAATTTAAGTATTATTGTAATAAAAATAATATAAATATAATAAATTCTGAATATTCAGATTTCATTATTTGTAAAATAGAAGTGAATGATGCTGAAAAAAATAGATTAGAAATTGAGTTTAGAGAGCAAAATAATTTTAAAATTATGACATTCGACATAATTCGACAAAAAAACATCTCCAAAATGTCGAATAAACTCGATTAAAAGGGCACGAAAACCCATAAAATCCGCCATTTTGTATTGCAAACTGCCAAAAAAGAAAGTATAATTTGAATGTAAAAAGATGATTAGGAGGGTTTAGGGTGAATAAGAAAATAACAGTATTAATTGCAGATGATAATAGTGAATTTTCTGCAACTTTGGCAGGTTATATAAATGCTGAGGAAGATTTAGAATTGGTAGGTATGGCAAGAGATGGAGTAGATGCATTTGATATGATAAAAAATTTAGAACCAGATATTGTACTGTTAGATGTAATAATGCCAAGATTAGATGGATTAGGAGTATTAGAAAGATTAGAAGAAAACAATATTGAAAAGATGCCAATGTGCATAATGCTTTCTGCTGTTGGTCAAGATAAAATAACACAAAAAGCTATTAATTTAGGTGCACAATATTATATAGTAAAACCATTTGAAATAAGTGTATTAATAAAAAGAATAAAAGAGCTAAAGTTTTTTCAACCGGTTCAATCGAAAATACCATATACAAGTCGTGAAATAAAAACTTCATACATAGAAATTGCTCCAAATGAAAAGAAAAATGAAGAAAATTTGGAAGCATTAGTTACAAATATGATACATGAAATAGGTGTTCCAGCTCACATAAAAGGATATCAATATTTAAGAGAAGCTATAATGATGGTTGTAAACGATATTGACATAATAAACCAAATAACAAAACAATTATATCCTGAAATTGCACAAAAATATCATACAACACCATCAAGAGTTGAAAGAGCAATTCGCCACGCAATAGAAGTTGCTTGGGGAAGAGGAGAGCAAAATACTGTGGAAAGTATATTCGGTTACACAGTAAATGCAGCTAAAGGTAAACCTACAAATAGTGAATTTATTGCAATGATTGCAGATAAATTAAGATTAGAGCTAAAAACAGCGTAAAAAATATAAAAATTGTATAAAAAAATTTAGTCATAGTATACTAAATAGGTATATTATGACTTTTTTCTTTTATTAATAAAAAATATATTAAAATTAATATATAAAATGGAAATATTTTCTTGATATTTTATGTATTGTAGTGTATTATATAATAAGTTGAAAAATATGCAAAACGTAGTTATGAAAGGAGAAAAAATGTATAAATTAAAGAAAAAAATAACAATAATACTTGCAATAGTTATATTATTAATTACCACTGTAACTGTAAATGCAACAGAAGTAAATACTAGTAAAAATGCAAATAATACAATAAGTAATAACACAATAACTAATAATCAATTACCTAAAGAAGAAAGTGCAGCATCTACATTAGTAGATATAAAAGATGGCCAATTAAAAACAATAGATGACTATAAGGCTAAGTATGGTTCAGATACATATGGTATGGTTGCTTACATATTACATTTAGTACAAGTATATAGTATACCAATAGGACTAGTTGGAATTGCCTTTTGTGCAATATTTGAATATGTAATAGGTATGAAACGTTTAGATATAAGGGATAAAGGATTTAATTCAATGATTGCAGCTGTTACAATAATAATTATATGTCAAATTTTACCATTAATATTTGCTGTGGTTGTTAAATCAACAGATTAACATAAAGATAAGGAGAAAAGATTATGAGAGTGCTATTTGCAGTTAGTAATAGTGAAGATTCCAAAGGTGATATTGTAGATGTAATATGTAATGAATACCAAAAGGAATACAAAAAAATAATATCATATAAAAGAGTTTTTTATTATGATGCAATAATAAACGAAATTAGACAAAGCAGAGATAATAAATATGATAGAATTATTATTAGTGAAGATTTTGAAAAAAACATAAACGATAGTTATGAAAGTGAGGACACTAATTTATATAGGCGTATAGATCAAATTTCAGATGAAGCATATAAAGATGACGGAACTGCTATTCCAATTATACTATTATGTAGTGATAGAAGAAGTGAAAGAGACCCTATAATATCGAAACTGTTTGTTTTAGGTGTGTATAATATTTTATTAGGCAAGGAGCGAACTATACAAAATGTTTGTGCATTAATAGATAAGCCACGAAATAAAAGAATTGCCAAGGTA
>FR878217.1 GCA_000434335.1 Clostridium sp. CAG:492 | reverse complement strand
ATAGAATTCCATATTCAAATTTAAAAAGTGTTTTTATAGGTAGAGCAGCAGAGCTATTCTTATTTATACCAATGTATAGTTATAATATTGTAATAAGATATGAAGATAATTTTTCTTTGCTTAGAGAGCTAGAATTTTCATTAATGTGTGCTGATGAAGAGGATGTAAAAACATTTATTTCTAACTTTGAAGTAGATCAAACTGTTAGCCAAAGATTTGTAACCTTCGAAAAGCGAAAATTTTGGGGTAAATTAGCAGTATCAATTATTGCAGCAATTATAATGATTGCAATAATTATGTATATTTTTAGGGACGTTAATTGGAGTAATTTAATATAATATAGTATAGTCTACATAATAATGTAGACTAAATTTTTTATATAGAGGGTGCTTATTATGAATACTATAGTTTTAAAATTTGGAGGCACTTCTGTAGCAGACAACGAAAAATTAAATTTAGTTGCCAATAAAATAACCACACTATATGATGAAGGACACAATGTAGTTGTTGTGGTTTCAGCACAAGGCAAAAAAACAGACCAATTATTACATGAAGCTTGTGAATTAGACAAAACACCAAATTCAAGGGAATTAGATGTTTTATTAAGTAGTGGTGAACAAGTTTCAATTTCAAAATTAAGTATTTTATTAAATCAATTAGGATATAAAGCTATATCTTTAACAGGATGGCAAGCTGGAATATTTACAAATAATACAAATCAAAATGCTATAATAGAGCATATTGATACAAGTAGAATAACTAAAGAATTATCTTTAGGAAAAATAGTAATAATAGCAGGATTCCAAGGCATTAATTCAAATTCAGATATAACAACTCTTGGTAGAGGAGGCTCAGATACAACAGCAATTTCTGTTGCAGCAGCATTAAATGCACGTGAATGCTATATTTACTCAGATGTAGAAGGTGTATTTACATCAGACCCAAAAAAAGTAGCAGAAGCAAGAAAATTAAAAGAAGTATCATATGATGAAATGCTAGATATATCAAATGAAGGTGCTAAGGTATTACACAACAGATGTGTAGAAATTGGAAAAAAATTCAACATACCAATTATTGCAAAATCAACATTTAAAGAAGATGAAGGAACAATAGTAAACAATAAAATCGAATCACAAACAGTAAAAAGCTTAGTAAAAAACGACAATTTAATTATATTAAAAATAAAATCAGACTGCATAAATTATATGTCAACATATAATCTTTTTATAAAAAATGAAATAATACCAATAGAATTTATACACGAAGCTACAGGAATAAAGGGATTATTCAATTCAAGTGATTCAAATAAAATAAATAACTTAATAAATACTAATTTAAAAGAATATGAAATTTTAATATACAACATTTCTAGAATATCAATAATAGGATATGGAATATCAAATGACACTCAAATAATAAAACAAATAACAGATATACTTAATACAACCAACCACTACAACATACAAAAAATAGACATTAACAACGGAAAAATTCGTATTACATTCAAAACAACTGTACCAAATTCAATATTAGAAACACTCCACTCAAAACTTGTAGGCAGGGCAAAAAGTTGATTCTTTAATCATTGTTAATTAATCATAAAATTTTCAGTAATAGTTTTTCAAAAGTTAATATACTATATTAATACTATAAAAGAAAAAATAAAAGTTGTTCCAAATAAATTTATGGAACAGCTCTTTTTTCTTTCCGCTTCTCTTATTTAATAACATCATTTAATCAACGATATACAAATTAAATTTTAAGTACTAAAAAAATAATTAATGAATATAGTTTACAAAGGAGAGTGGAAAAGCTATGAGTATTGAGGATAGAAAAAACACAACACAAAAATCAAATATAATCCAAAACTTAATATTGGAAAGCAGAGAAAAATTAAACATTTCTGGAGCACTAGATGTTCTTTCTTTTGATGACCAAATTGTAATATTAGAAACACATTTAGGATTATTAACTGTAAAAGGTGAAGATTTAAGAATTAGTAAACTAAATATTGACTCTGAAGAAGTTATTGTAGATGGAAATATATCAAGTTTATGCTATAGTGATAAAGGTTTTGAAAAAAAAGAAAATAGTTTCCTAGGAAAGATTTTCAAATAAAAGAAAGGTAATAAGCTAGTGAATGCTCTACTACTAAGTCAATTTAATACAGTTTTTATATTTTGCTTAACAGGATTAGGTATAGGTTTATTATTTGATTTTTTTAGAATTCAACGTAAAGTGTTAAGAACGTGTGATATAATTACATATATTCAAGATATCTTATTTTGGATATTTTCAGGAATTCTTATTATATTTGTTATTATGAAATATACCAATGGTGAAATAAGAATATATATGATTTTAGGAATGCTTATAGGAATAATTTTATATTTTCTTATTTTTAGCAAGTACATAATGAAAATATTTGTTACTATTTTGGGCTTTTTACTAAATATAATAAGAAAACTATTACTTCCAATAAAAAAAATTAATAAAATAATTAAAAAAAGCTGGAAAAACAAGAATAATATGTTATAATATAGGCATAAAAAAATTGTAATGGAGATTTTACGTATGAAAAAGAAATTAAGAATAAATAGATTTATAATAATAGCTGTTTTAATATATTTTATATATACACTAGTTTCTCAACAACAAACGTTAAATTCATACAAACAAGAAGCTTCAACATATAGCAATCAAATTGAAGAAGCAAACGACAAAAATGAAGAGCTTAAAAATGTAAAAAATAATATCAATTCAACAGAATATATTGAAAATATGGCAAGAGAAAAACTTGGAATGTACTTACCAAATGAAAGAGTATATATTGATATTACTAATTAAAACAGAGGCAAATTAACTGCCTCTCTCTTTCACCTTATGTTCGTATAAGGATTAAATTTTATCTTAAAATATATCATAAAATCAATATTTATTTCTCATTAAAATTTCCAAAAAATATATAATTAGGGGGCAAAACTATGAATTTTGAAAAATGCACTTTAGTAGAATTAAGACAACTTGCAAAAGAAAAAGGTATTAAAAATGTATCTAAATTAAAAAAGGACGAGCTAATTACAATTCTTTCAGACAATAAAAATGAAACAGAAACTGTAAAAAATGCGGATAATGTAGAAGCTCAATCAGTTCAACTAAATACTGAAAAGAAAGCAGAAAAAGTGGAATCAGAATACAATAACAACCACGGTGGATACAAAGTTACAAACGCAGATGACCAAATAATAGAAGGTATTTTGGAAGTTTTACCAGATGGCTATGGTTTTTTAAGAGGAGAAAACTATCTATCTACACCAAAAGACGTATATGTATCACCAGTTCAAATAAGAAGATTTAAATTAGATAAAGGTGATAAAGTAAAAGGAATAGCAAGACAACCAAAAGAAGGCGAAAAATTTCCAGCATTAATATATGTAGGAGAAGTAAATGGCGAGGCTCCAGAAATGGCATATAGACGTGTTAAATTTGATGACCTAACACCAATATATCCTACTGACAAATTAAAGTTAGAAACAAAACCAACAGAATATGCCACACGTTTAATTGATCTTATTTCACCAGTTGGAAAAGGTCAAAGAGGAATGATTGTTGCTCCTCCAAAAGTTGGAAAAACAACTTTATTAAAGAAAATAGCTAACAGTATATCATACAATAATCCTGAAGTTGAATTAATTGTATTATTAATAGATGAACGTCCAGAAGAAGTTACTGACATGAAACGTTCAATAAAAGGCGAAGTTATATACTCAACATTTGATGAACTACCAGAGCATCATGTAAAAGTTGCTGAAATGGTTCTTGAAAGAGGGAAAAGACTAGTTGAGCAAAAGAAAGATGTTGTAATATTATTAGATAGTATAACAAGACTTGCAAGAGCATACAACTTAGTTATACCTTCATCAGGAAGAACACTATCAGGAGGATTTGACCCAGCAGCATTACATAAGCCAAAAAAATTCTTCGGAGCAGCACGTAATATTGAGCACGGAGGAAGCCTTACAATACTTGCAACTTCACTAGTAGAAACAGGAAGTAGAATGGACGAGGTTATATTTGAAGAGTTCAAAGGAACAGGTAATATGGAAGTAGTACTAGACAGAAAACTATCAGAAAAACGAATTTTCCCAGCTATAGATATCAACAAATCTGGAACAAGAAGAGAAGACTTACTATTAACCAAAAAAGAATTAGAAACAGTATATGCTTTAAGAAAAGCCCTAAACGCTCTACCAACCGCAGAAGTAACAGAACAAGTACTATCACAAATGGTTCAAACTAAAAATAATGATGAATTTGTTGAAAAAATGGATTCATATTTAAGAAGATTTAAATAAAAATGAGTAGATATACTATCTGCTCATTTTTATGTTGTCAATGGGGACGGTTCTTTTTGACAACTTTGTTTATTAATTTAAAAAAATTCCGCTTCTATATGTAAAACAAGTATCCTATTGCTAAAATTAATCATAAAATGAAAAAATAACCATATAAATTACATATGCAAACAGTTGTTTTATAATATAAAAAGTGCTATAATATGACTATAGTTTAATAATTATCTGGAGGTGAAACAATGCAAGATTATTATATATCCATAGATTTAAAAAGCTTCTATGCTTCTGTAGAATGTATAGAACGTGGATTAGATCCTTTGAAGACCAACTTAGTAGTAGCCGATAATACCAGAACCGAAAAAACAATATGTCTTGCAGTAAGTCCTTCATTAAAATCATATGGAATACCTGGAAGAGCACGATTATTTGAAGTAGTTCAAAAGGTTAAAGAAGTAAATTCAGAAAGAAAATATACGGTATTAGGACATAAATTTACTGGTAAATCTTATAATGATGATGAATTAAAAACTCATAAGGATTATGAATTAGATTATATAATAGCTCCTCCTAGAATGAACAAATATATGAAATATAGTATAGACATATATAATATATATTTAAAATACTTTTCTCCTGATGATATATGTGTATATTCAATAGATGAAGTATTTATAGATGTTACTAAATACTTGCCAACATACAAGATGAAACCAAGTGATTTGGCAACTAAGGTTATACATGATGTATATACACAAACAGGGATAACTGCTACTTGTGGTGTAGGTACTAATCTATATTTAGCAAAAATAGCAATGGATATAGTTGCAAAACATGTAAAGCCCAATAAGTTTGGAGTTAGAATAGCTTGTTTAGATGAACAAATGTACAAACAGCAATTATGGAGTCATAGACCTATTACTGATTTCTGGAGAGTTGGAAAAGGAATTGCTAAAAAATTGGAGCAAAATCATATGTATACTATGGGGGATGTAGCAAGATGCTCTATTAATAATGAAGACAAATTATTTAAGCTATTTGGTATTAATGCAGAGCTATTAATAGATCATGCGTGGGGATATGAACCTTGTACTATAAAAAGTATAAAATCATATATTCCTACCACAAATAGTTTAAATTCAGGACAAGTATTACACTGTCCTTATAATTATGAAAAAACAAAAATAATAGTTAAAGAAATGGCAGAATTATTAGCATTAGATTTAGTAGACAAACATTTAGTTACAAATCAATTAGTATTAACTATTGGATATGATGTAAATAATTTAAAAGATTCTTATATTGAATATAATGGAGAAATTACAATAGATAGATATGGTAGAAATATTCCTAAACATGCTCATGGAACTCAAAATTTAGATCATTATACTTCTTCAAGCAAAATTATTGGAGAAGCGGTTATAAAGTTATTTGAAAGGATTATAAATAAAAAATTGCTTACAAGAAGAATTTATATTTCGGCTAATAATTTAATAAGCGAAGCAGAAGCGGAAATAAAAGAAAAACAATCTTATGAACAAATAGATTTATTTACAGATTATTCAGAAGTACAGAAAAAGAGAGAAAAAGAGCATAAAGAGCACGAATTACAAAAATCGATTTTGAATATAAAAAAGAAATATGGAAAAAATGCGATTTTAAAAGGAATGAACTTTCAAGAAGGAGCAACAACAATCGACAGAAATTCACAGGTAGGAGGTCATAAAGGATAATGGATGATTATAGTGATATTATAAATTTATCAAGACCAGTTTCAAAAAGGCCACGAATGTCTTTAGAGCAAAGGTCAGCACAATTTGCTCCATTTGCTGCACTAACAGGCTATGAAGGTCAAGTTAAAGAAACAGCTAGATTAACTAATAAAAAAATTGAAATTAATGAAGAATTAAAAGAAATTTTAAACAAAAAAATTCAATTAATTCAAGAAAAAATAAAAGAACAACCACAAATAGAAATAACATATTTTATACCAGATTCAAAAAAAGAAGGTGGAAGATATGAAACCATATGTAATACTATACAAAAAATAGATATGTATACAAATGAATTTGTTATGCTAGATGGCACGAGAATCGACATAGACGATATAATTGATATTCGAGGTAACCTATTTCAAAAAATAAGTTTTTAGCCTGTATGGTGTATATTTTGAATTATAAAACTGAATAGAATAAAAAAATATAATATAGATTTAAAATGAATATGTCACAGATAGAAGTTAAATTTAAAGTATATAGTTACTAAAATTTACATAATATAGTATAATGATGTTATGGAAGGCTTATATTTTTGCATTATGTTTTCTTTTTTATTTGTACAGTGTACTAATAGATATGGAAACAGTGCCTTCTAAATAACTAAGAAAGGTCGGTAACGACATGATGAACACATTCACTGTAGAACTTGCTTATGGAGAAGCAAAAAAGATTGTTCTTAACGGTAAGTACTTGAAGGGCTTAGCTCGGGCTGTAGAAGGAGGACAGCCTTCTGCTGATGCGGAGTTGTTACTTCTGACAGATGATTCGGAAGAGGAAGAAAAGACCGAAGTTTAGCTGAATTATTCTGAAAACCGATCTATGAATGATCGGATTTTCGATCAGATGAGCTATATTCAGAGCAATCCAAATTTAATGGATGTCTTGCAGTTCAATTACATTAGACCCGATAATGATAACATTACCCGAACAGGGATTGTTATCGTAGAAAAGGTTTAAGCTCTCTCTGTAACTATCTACCCAAAAGTGTTTAAATGAAGGCAAAGCGAAGCTGGGATTTTGTCCTAGCTTTGCTGTTTTTTATATTTAGGTCAATTAAAAAAGTAAATTCTAATTAGAAAAAGTAACTTCTATTTACCGATTAAAAGCTATTTAAAAGTGAAAATAAGGTAAATAGGGGGGTGTTTTTTTCAAAATTTTTGTGTAAAATGGAATTATAGACAAGAATAAGCATTTAATAAAATACAAGAATTATTAAATAAAGCAGATGAAATATTGAAATAAATATGTATGTAAATAAAAGGAGAATTATATATGAAATCAAAAAAATCTACAGTATTAATACTAGTAACAATGATTATAGCGGTTTTAATAATATGTACTATGTTTATAGTAAGAAATGCAATTGCAAAAGAAGAAATAAAAAGTGAAGTAAAATTATCTGAAGAAGAAAGAAATAATCTTAATTATGAGCAACTAATTAAAGATATATATTCCATAAAAAATGGACATGAAGTAAAATATGCAAAAGAGCAAGAAAAATCTACAGATACTAAAATGGAAGATATTGTTAATAGTAATTTATTATATATAGGTGAAGGTTATACAATTTCATACAAGATGATGCCAGAAATGAAGGAATATGATTTCTATATAAATGATAATAAGTTAATATATAGCATTCATGAAAGTATACCATTTGAATCTACACAGGAACATATTAAAAGAATAATAGATAAAAATAAAGCTAATATTATTTTCTATGGTTTTATAACAGTAATTGTTATTATAGCAATAGTAGTTTGTATAGTAATATGTAAAAAACGGAAAAGATAAGTAAAAGGGGGTATATATGACTTGCAGTTATATTTAATGTTAATTCATATTTTTCTTTTGA
>FR878216.1:5749-6003 GCA_000434335.1 Clostridium sp. CAG:492 | reverse complement strand
AGAATAAAAGAGGGAGATCCACTAGAAATATTTACAGACAGAGAAGGTGGAATCATATTAAAAAAATATTCTCCAATAGGAGAGCTTTCAGAATTTGCAACAGAATATGCAGAGACATTAGCTAAAACAACAGGACATATAGCTTGTATAACAGACAAAGATACAGTAATAGCAATATCTGGAGGATCTAAAAAAGATTATCTTGAAAAAGGTGTTAGTAAGCAATTAGAGCAAATAATGGATGATAAGGAAAA
>FR878216.1:0-5723 GCA_000434335.1 Clostridium sp. CAG:492 | reverse complement strand
GAAAACTATACAAGCAAAGATAATAATAATACAGCTATTCCTATAACAAATAATGAAAATAGTGACAAAACAAAAAATGCACAAGTTGTATATCCAATAATTGTAGATGGAGAATCAATAGGTAGTGTAATTTTACTTTCAAAAGAGCCAAACAGTCAAATGACAGAAGTAGAACAAAAAGTAGTACAATCAGCAGCAAGTTTTTTAAGTACACAAATGGAAATTTAATAAAAAACTGGTAACAACTATAATAAAATTATATTGTTGTTATCAGTTTTTTATAATTTTAAGAAAAGAAAATTTGAAATATACTGGATTTGGTGTTGAATTTTATGAACTGTTGACTTATAATTCTAAAGAAAAGCAAGAAAATTATGGATTTTGTGAAAATTTTATAAAAAGAAGGGAAAAATATGTATATAAAAATTGGAGATTTAAAATTATTAAAAATTCAAGTAATACAAAATGGCATAACTGTGTATGAAGGTATGGTTGAAGATGCACCAGAAGAATTAAAAGAAACTAATTATAAATCTGCTAATTTTGATAGTGGATGTGTTATTATTGAAATTTAAGATTTATTGAAACAAAGGAAAGTAGGTTGATAAAATGGGATTATTAAGAAAAACATATGCTGAAATCAACATAAAAAATGTCAAAGAAAATGTTAATAAAATTATAAATAAATATAAAGGATATGATTATTACTTTGGAGTTGTTAAAGCCGATTGTTATGGTCATGGATATAAAAAAACGGTTCAAGCTATTATTGATGGTGGTTGTAATTATTTAGCTGTTGCTACTCTTGAAGAAGCGATAAAAATAAGAGCAATATATACCAAAATTCCAATATTATGTTTAGGAGTTATAGACGAAGAATTTCTAAAAATATGTGAAGAAAATAATATTACAATAACAATAGGTTCATTAAGTTATTTAAAAGAACTAAAACTAAAAAACTACAATAAAATAAAAGTTCATTTAAAAATAAACACAGGAATGAATAGACTAGGAATTTCTAATGAGAATGAATTAGAAGAAGTTGTTAAAATTTTAAAAGATAATAATATAGAGATAGAGGGAATATATACACACATATATAATGCTTCAAATAAAAAACACTATGAGGAGCAGATAGAAAAATTTAAAAAGATAACAGGGAAAATAGATATTAAAAAAATAAAAATAGTTCATATATCTGCAAGTGAGGCAACAATGAATTATCCAAAGTTAGATTTTGCAAATGGATGCAGATTAGGAATAGTAATGTATGGTTTTTACGGACCAAAAGATTTAAACTTGAAATCTACATTTGTATTAAAAAGTGAAGTAATTCAAATTAATGAAGTGAAAAAAGGCGAAACAGTAGGATATAATGGAACTCACACAGCAGAAAAAGACGAAAAAATAGCTGTTGTAGCAATTGGCTATGCTGATGGAGTTATAAGAAAAAATAAAGGGAGATTTGTATATATACATGACAAAAAATATGAAATAATTGGAAATGTATGTATGGATATGATGTTTGTAAAGGTAGATGATACTGTAAAAGTACATGATATGGTATATGTATTAAAAGATAATGAACACATTGAAGAAGTAGCAAATTATTTAGAAACAATTCCATATGAGGTAATATGCTTAATTGGAAAAAGAGTTAATAGAATATATGTTGATTAGAAAATTAGGTATTAATAGATTAAAAAATATACAAAACGATGTAAATTTATTTACATATAATAAATTTTATGTTATCATATATAACATCTCAGTATCATTTTATTAATTTAAAGAGGAGGAATTTTATTTTGCTTTTCAAAATGATTAAGGATGATATTGCTTGGAAAACTGCAATGATAAAATGCAAAATTCGGAAAGTGAAAGATAATGATTGGCAAGTTTGTAGAAACTGTAAGGCAAACAAATATTGCCAAAAACTGGCAGAATATAAGAAAGATGCTGCAGAAAAATGTGGTAGAAGATATATTGCCACAGATGAAATTCACGAGGAATGCTATACTTGTAGAGCAAAAGAATATTGCGATTTTTTCAAGCAAAATTAAAACAAGATGGATTTAAGTAATTCTTAAATCCATCTTGTTTGCTATTTTAATTTAAATTCAACAACTTTATTTTCTTTTAGACTTTCTTTTACATCAATAATTCTCTGGTTAGAAGAACCTCTAAAACGAAGTTTTAAATCTTTTTTGTCTTCTTCAAACTTCCCATCAACAACAACATCAAGATAACGAACTAATTCATTTGAAGTTTTGCTTACTTTAACCATTTTCCCAACAACATCTTTTTCAAAATCAAATCCTGTATAGCACCAAATATTTTTATCAGGGAACTTTTCTTTTACTTTTTTAACAAGAGGCAATAAACCCTCTTGATTTTTAGGATCAAGTGGTTCACCACCAAGAAGAGATAAACCAGAAATATAATCATGATCTAAATATTTTAATATTGTATCAATTTGTTCATCAGTAAATTTATTGCCATAATTAAAGTCCCAAGCACATTGATTAAAACATCCTTTACAATGATGATTACAACCACTAACAAAAACAGAAACTCGAACACCCTCACCATTAGCAACATCCACTCTTTTTATATCTGCATAATTCACATATATCTCCTCCTTTTCCCACATATTTTACAAATGAAGAACCCTTTGTTTTATTTCTTTAGTTTTTCCGGCATTCCAGAAATTTTCACCTAGATAACCACAAGTTCTACGAACTACAGTCATTTTTGAATGATCTTTGTTTCCACAATTTGGACATTCCCATTCATTATTATCATTTATTATAATTTCACCATCAAATCCGCAAACATGGCAAAAATCTGATTTGGTGTTGAATTCTGCGTATTGAATATTGTCATAAATAAATTTAACAACTTCTTCAAGTGCAGAAATATTATTTTGCATGTTTGGAATTTCTACATAAGAAATTGCACCACCAGAAGATATTCTTTGGAAATCACTTTCAAATGCTAATTTATCGAAAGCATCAATTTTTTCTCTAACATCAACATGGTAAGAATTTGTGTAATATCCTTTATCTGTAACATCTTTTATAGTACCAAATCTTTGTTTATCAATACGAGCAAATTTGTAACATAAACTTTCAGCTGGAGTACCATATAAAGCAAATCCAATATTTGTTTCAGCTTTCCATTTATCAGTTGTTTCTCTTAAGTGATTCATAACTTTCATGGCAAATTCACGACCAATAGGGTCTGTATGAGATAGACCAGTCATAAGTTTTGTCATCTCGTAAACACCAATATATCCAAGAGACATTGTTGAATATCCACCATACAATAATTTATCAATTGGTTCACCTTTTTCAAGTCTAGCAATAGCTCCATATTGCCAATGAATAGGACTTATGTCTGATTTTGTACCAAGTAGGGCATAATGTCTACACATTAATGCTTCTTTACAAAGCTCTAATCTTTCATCTAAAAGTTTCCAGAAAGTTTCTTCATCACCATCAGCAATTATTGCTATTTGAGGTAAGTTTATACTTACAACACCTTGGTTAAATCTACCTTCAAATTTATAATTTCCGTTTTCATCTTTCCAAGGAGATAAAAAGCTTCTACAACCCATTGGACTAAATACATTTCCTTCATAATTTTCACGCATTTTTTTTGCTGATATGTAATCTGGATACATTCTTTTTGAAGAGCACTTAACAGCAAGTTTTGTTAAATAATCATATTCTCCTCCTTTTAAACAGTTGTGTTCATCTAAAACATATACAAGTTTAGGGAAGGCAGGTGTAACATAAATTCCGGCTTCATTTTTTATTCCTTCGTATCTTTGTCTTAAAATTTCTTCAATGATCATTGCATTTTCTTTTATATATGGATCATCTGGTTCAAGGTGTAAAAATAATGTAACAAAAGGAGATTGGCCATTTGTTGTCATTAATGTATTTATTTGATATTGAATAGTTTGAACACCAGCTTTTAGTTCAGCTTTTAATCTTGTTTGAACTAAGTCTTCAATAATATCTTGGCTTAGTTTATCTTTATATTTTGTTTCAATTTCTTCTTTAAATTTATTATAGCTTTTTCTTAAATATTTTCCTAAATGTTTCATATCTACAGATTGTCCGCCATATTGGTTACTTGCAACAGCAGCAATTATTTGGGTTGTCACCGTACACGCAACTTGGAAACTTTTTGGGCTTTCAATCATCTTTCCATTCATAACTGTACCATTATCAAGCATATCAGATATGTTAATTAAACAACAGTTAAAAATTGGTTGAACAAAATAATCCGCATCGTGAAAATGTAAAACACCTTCTTCATTTGCTTTTGAAATTTTTTCAGGTAATAATAATCTTTTTGTTAAATCTCTTGAAACTTCACCTGCAATATAATCTCTTTGAGTTGATGCAAGCATTGTATTTTTATTAGAATTTTCTTCAGCTAATTCTTTATTTTCGTTTCTAATAATACCTAAAATTGTTTCATCAGTAGTATTTTGTTTTCTAATAAGTGCTCTTGTATATCTATATACTATGTACTTTTTAGCAAGTTCAAATTTTTCCATTTCCATTAATTTTTCTTCAATGATATCTTGAATATCTTCAACTAGCATTCTTTTTTTATCTAAATCTTCAATATATTTAACAATTTCTTTTATATCTTCTTTACTAGCTTTCTGTCTTCCTCTTACTTCTTCGTTAGCTTTTTCAATAGCTATCATAATTTTTTGTCTGTCAAAATCTACTATTCTTCCGTCTCTTTTGATTATTTTCATTTCCAAGTTACCTCCTTTATTTCGTATGCGTTTATTATATATCAACTTAAAAACTTTTCTGTTGCAAAAGCACCAATTTTGTAAAAAAAATTTTTTCAAGTAGATAAATAAGGTAGCTCTAAGAAAAGAAAATTATTACATTTTTATTACATCAATTTGTTGCATTTGCAACTGAAATATTGTATAATTTCGAGTATATACAAAAAATTAGGAGAAACGAATATGGGAAATGAACTAGAGCTAACTGAGTTTTTTGAAGAATTTTCAGAAAATTGTAAAAATGTACAAAAAAAATTCTTCAATAAAAATCAAACAATAACAACATATATTCAAAAGAGAAATCAAGTTTGCGTTTTATTAACAGGAGAAGCAGACTTAGTTAGATATGATTTAAATGGTGGAAAATCTATAATAGAGCACTATACAAAAAATGATATATTTGGAGAAGCTTTTTATGTAGTAACAGTAAACAACGAATTATTAGTAGAAGCCAAAAAAAATTGCGAAGTGCTATTTTTTTCTTACAATAACATATATGAAAAATGCAAACCAAATTGTAAATTTCACCAATTATTATCAGAAAAATTTTGTAAAATAGTAGTAAATAAAGTTACAAATTTAAATACAAGAATAGAAGTGTTAACAAAAAGAACGATTAGAGATAAATTATTAGGATATTTTTCTATATTATCGACGCGAAACCTATCAAGGACATTTGAATTACCATTTTCACTAACAGATCTAGCAGATTTTTTAAGTGTAGATAGAAGTGCAATGATGCGCGAAATAAGAAATTTAAAAGACGAAGGATTTATAAAAAAAAGTGGAAGCAAAGTAACTTTATTATATTAATAGGCTTGAAAAAGAATATATTATAAACTATAATAGTAATAATTTTTTAGAGAAAAAAATTTGAAATACAAAATTAAAATGATTAAAA
>FR878215.1:8912-11749 GCA_000434335.1 Clostridium sp. CAG:492 | reverse complement strand
CCTTCTAAATTTCAATAGCCACAGCATGTGCAATCCCAGGAATGCTTTCACCTTGTTGACTACTAGTTGAATTCATAAGAGCACCAGTTGCAATCATTAACAATTTCTGTATTTTCTTTTCTTTTAATTGTTTAAAAAAGTATCCAGAAAAAATTGTTCCTAAACAAGCACAGCCACTACCACCAGAGTGAGTATCTTGATTTTGTTTATCAAACATTAAAACACCACAATCATTATAATTATTCTTTATGTTATATCCTTTAGATTGTGCTAAGTCAATTGCAATATCTTTTCCTATATGGCCAAGGTCACCGCTAATAATTGCATCATAATAATTCGGACTTCTTCCAGTATCTTTAAAATGAGTAATTAATGTATCTACAAATGCTGGAGCCATTGCTGCACCCATATTATTTGCATCTTTTATTCCCATATCAGTTATCTTCCCAGGTGTAATATGAGTAATATATGGCCCGTTTCCATTAGCACTTAAAATAGCAGCACCAGATCCAGTTACAGTCCACTGAGAAGATGGTGGTCTTTGGTTTCCAAGCTCTAATGGAAATCTAAATTGTTTTTCAGCACTACAAAAATGACTAGATGTAGCACAAAGTACATTTTGAGCAGAACCAGAAGAAACAAAAACACTTCCAAGACATATACTTTCAGCAAAAGTAGAACATGCTCCAAATACTCCAAAAAATGGAATATTTAATTCTCGCAAACCAAAACTTGAAGAAATACATTGATTTAATAAATCACCTGCAAAACAATAATCAATATCTTGTGCAGAAATATTAGACTTGGAAATTACTGTATTAACAGTTTCCTTAATAATTTTACTTTCAGCTTTTTCCCAGGTCTTTTCGCCCCAAAACTCATCAGCTAAACAATTATCAAAATATTTTGCCATAGGACCTTCAGACTCTTTAGGGCCAACAATACTGGCTGTTTCTAAAATTGTTACAGGATTACTAAATTTTATAGTTTGTTTTCCTAATTTTTCCAAAATTAATCCTCCTTTTATAAAAAAATGTTGAAATTTGAAAATAAATGTAGTAAAATGCAAATAGCAAAAAATTGTAACAATAAATGTAACAATCTCACTACACAATCTGCACATATAAATGTGCAGATTTTTTATTTTAAGTAATAGATGTTAAAAATTTATCCAACAAAAAGTTTAGCAATTAATCCCACTAAAACAGCACTAGAAATACCAAACACTAGAACCGGACCTGCTACAGTAAACATTTTTGCTCCAACGCCCATAACATATCCTTCAGATTTATATTCTATAGCTGGTGCGACAATTGAATTAGCAAAACCTGTAATAGGAACTAAAGAGCCAGCTCCAGCAAATTTTCCTATTTTATTAAAAATATTTAAACTAGTTAAAATAGCAGAAATACCAATAAGAATTATAGAAACTGTAGTAGAACACGCGGTTTCACTTAATCCTTTAAATTTGCAATAATCAAATATAAATTGTCCAATTGTACAAATTAAACCACCAACCCAAAAAGCATTAAAGCAATTTTTTAAAATAGGAGAGTTAGGTGTTTTTTTATCAACATAATCACTATATTGCTGATTTGTATTTATTGGTTCCATTAAAATCACCTCATATAAATAAATTTAGGTTTTGGGTTGTACCTATAAACCGTAAAATATCTAATTTTATAAAAATTATGATCTATCAGAATCAATTAAAAATGTAATATCTAAATCAACAAAATATGAAGTCATTTTATTGCCAGTTATATGTGCATATTGATTTAAAATTTTTACAGAAGATAAATAGTCAATAGTTTTAGAAGCTTCTGCAACAGTTTTTACAATAGCATCTTTCCACGAAACATTAGAATTTCCTGTAAGTAATAAATGTTTTTCTATATCCATATTTTAAAACACGCTCCTTTCAAAATTTGCAAAATAATTTTAAAGTCAGTTTTAGTTTCAACCAAAACATAAAAAATATGCAAAAAAGATACAATAAATTTAATTATTGTATCTAAAAAATAAAATTTTAATTTATTAAATCCTTAACAACTTCACTAGAAATAATTAAACCAGCAACAGATGGAACAAAACTTATGCTTGAAGCATTAGCTCTGTAGCTTGATTCTGTACTCCTAAAACGAGTAGGTTTTTCTTTTGAATAAATAACCTTTAAATGTTCAATTCCAAGTTTTTTTAATTCTGACTTTAATAAATGAGCAAAGGGACAAGAGCTTGTTTTAGAAATATCAGTTACTTCAAATAATGTAGGATCAAATTTATCACCAGTTCCCATTGATGAAATAATAGGTATATCTTTGTGAACAGCTTCTGAAATTAAACTAAGCTTATCATGAATAGAATCAATAGTATCAACAATATAATCAAAATCATCTGTAATTAATTTTGAAGAATTATCTTTTGAAACATATTCTTTTATAATTTTTATATTTAATTCAGGATTTATATTTAATAATTTTTTCTTGGCAACATCAACTTTATATTTTCCAACAACTTTTGTGTCAGCCATTAAATTTCTATTTAAATTAGTTACATCTATTAAAGCTTTATCTATTATAACAATATTTCCGTACACCAGCTCTAACTAAACTATCTAAAGTATACGAACCAACACCACCACAACCGAAAACAGCAACTTTAGATTTTTTTAATTTTGTTAATGCATCTTCACCAAGCATCATTTCTGTACGAGAAAGCCATGTTTCATTCATTTTTTTATCTCCATTTCAAATATATTTTTAATTCAACATTATATAGTCAAATAAAAGAAAAGTCAATCTAAAATCAGTATTGTAAACACGAAATGATGTTAGTAA
>FR878215.1:0-8892 GCA_000434335.1 Clostridium sp. CAG:492 | reverse complement strand
GAAATGATGTTAGTAAAAGCCATAATTCACATCAATTATAGAGCAGAGAAAAAGATATTATAAAAAAATATATATACCCTTGACTTTTTTCAAAAAAGTTATATAATACAAACAAATATTCGTAAATGAAAGGATGTTAATTATGATTTCAACATTACACATAAAAAATATAGGTATAATAGAAGACCTTACTGTAGATTTAAACACAGGATTTAATGTTTTAACAGGAGAAACTGGAGCAGGAAAAACATTAATAATTGATTCATTAAATTTAGCTTGTGGTGGTCGTTTTTCAAAAGAAATAGTACGAAGAGGAGAAAATTTTTGTTTAGTGGAACTAAATATATATTTGCCACAAAATGAAAATAGTATAGATGGAAACATAATTATTAGTAGAGAAATCTTTTTAAATGGAAGAAATACATGCAAAATAAATGGTAGACTTGTTACAGTAAATGAATTAAAAGAGTTTATGAGTAAAATAATTGATATTCACGGTCAAAATGATAATCAAGCAATTATGTCTAAACAAGAGCACATTAATTATTTAGATAATTTTATAGGAAAAGATTTATTAAATGAAAAATATGAATATCAAAAATTATACAATAGATATAATGAAATAAAAAAAGAGCTAAAAGAAAATTATGGTGATGAAAAAGAAAAACAAAGAAAGTTAGATTTATTAAAATATCAACTAAACGAAATTGAACAAGCTAATCTAAAGGAAAATGAAGAAGATGAGTTAAATAATGAAAGAAAAAAAATAATGAATTCTGAAAAAATATATACTTGTTTAACTGAAGTTGATTCAAATTTAAGCGAAAGTGTTATAGATGGTATAAATTTATCAATAAGAGCTCTTGAAAAGATTGAAGATATAGATGATGAATATAAAAATAAATTAACAGACTTAAAAAATATATATTATGATGTACAAGAGCTAACAAGAGATATATCAGATTTAAATAGTGATGTATCATTTGATGAATCTAAAAGAAATGAAATTGAAGAGCGTTTAGATTGTATATATGATTTAAAACGAAAATATGGAAATAGTATATCTGAAATTATTGAATATAAGGAACAAATAGAAAAAGACATTTACACAATTGAAAACCTAGAAGAGCATAATAATAAATTAAAAAAAGAGCTTGAAGATTTAACTACTAAGATGAGCGAAAAGTGTAGTGTACTTAATAAAATGAGATCAAAATACTCTAAAGTATTAAATGAAAAAATAAATAAAGAGCTTAAAGATTTAGAAATGAAAAATGCAAGTTTTTGTGTAGATATAAAATATGACGAAAGTGGCAATTTTAATCAAAACGGATTAGACGATATAGAATTTTTAATTGCTACAAATGTAGGTGATGAAGCAAAACCTCTTATTAAAATTGCATCAGGTGGAGAAATTTCAAGAATAATGTTAGCAATAAAAACAGTCCTTGCAGATACAGATGAAGTACCTATTTTAATATTTGATGAAATTGATACTGGAATAAGTGGAAAAGCAGCAAAATCTGTTGGTGAAAAGATAAAAATAATATCACAAAAACACCAAGTTTTGTGCATTACACATCAAGCTAATATTGCTGCAAAAGGTGATTCAAACTATTTTATTAGTAAAAAGGTAGAAAATGAAAAAACATATACAAATATAAAATTGTTGAATGAAGCGGAAGTGATAGAAGAAATTGCAAGAATATCAAGTGGAGATATAACAAAAAATGCATTAGAACATGCAAGAGAAATGAGATTATCAAAATAAATATTCTCCTTTACTTTATGTGAATTTTAATATATAATACCATTTGTAAATTAATTTTAAAGGATAGGTGAGATATGTTTTATTTTGACAAAAGAATATTATACATATTTTTAGGAATATGTGTATTAAGTATGTTTGTAGGATATGCTTCAAATCCAGGGCAAATATTAGCTTTATTATTAAGTATACCAGGTGTATTAATTGCAATAACATTTCATGAGTATGCTCATGCATGGGCTGCCTATAAATTAGGCGATGATACTGCAAAATCACAAGGAAGATTAAGTTTAAATCCATTAAAACACATGGATCCAATAGGAATAGTAATGCTATTGTTTTTAGGTTTTGGATGGGGCAGACCTGTAGAAATTGATTCAAGAAATTTTAATAGAAATATTTCTGTAAGAAAAGCAGAAGCAATTGTTTCTATAGCAGGTCCATTAGCTAATTTCATATTAGCGATAGTATTTTCTGCTATATATGGGGTTTTAATAAAATTTAATGCATTAACTTCTATGGATACAAGGACAGCACTAACAATTATAACAATTTTGCAAAGTATAATTTCAATAAATATAGGTTTGGGAGTATTTAATTTAATACCATTACCACCATTAGATGGTTCAAAAGTTTTAAGTTATTTCTTACCATACAATGCTAGAAATTGGTTTGAAAATAATCAACAAATATTTTATATAATATTTTTAATAATTTGGATTACAGGAATAGCAGGAACAATAATATCACCAGCTATAACTAGCATTTATTATGGATTAATGAAATTAGTAAGTTTAGTGTTTGGATTATAGTAATATTTAAGAGGGGAATAAAATGAAAGATATAATAACATTAGGAATTGAATCAAGCTGTGATGAAACTTCTGTGGCCATAGTGAAAAATGGTAGAGAAGTTCTTTCAAATGTAATAAATACTCAAATTGCAATACATACTCAATTTGGTGGAGTTGTTCCAGAAATTGCCTCAAGGCAGCATGTCGAAAATATATCAAATGTTGCTAAAGAAGCATTAAAAGAAGCAAATATGACATTTGATGATATTGATATGATTGCATGCACATATGGTCCAGGTTTAGTTGGAGCACTATTAGTAGGTGTTTCATATGCTAAAGGATTAAGTTACGCCTTAAATAAACCACTAGTTGGAACCAATCATATAGAAGGACATATTGCAGCAAACTATATAACAAATTTAAATTTAAAACCACCATTTTTATGCTTAGTTGTTTCAGGAGGACATACTCATTTAGTACATATAAAAGACTATAAAAAATTTGAGATACTAGGTAAAACAAGAGACGATGCAATAGGTGAAGCTTTTGATAAAGTTGCAAGAGTTATAGGTTTAGGATATCCAGGAGGACCTAAAGTTGATAAACTTGCTAAAGAAGGTACACCAAATATAACTTTACCTAAAACTCGTTTTGAAAATTTAGATTTTAGCTTTAGTGGAATAAAAACAGCAGTTATAAATCTTCATCATAAAACACCAGATATAAACAAAGCAGATTTATGTGCGAGTTTTGAAAAGACTATTACAGAAGAGCTACTATTTAATACATTAAAAGCAGCAAAAGAATTAAATATTAACAAAATTGCATTAGCAGGAGGAGTTTCTGCTAATTCATATATAAGAAAAAGTTTTGAAAATCTAAAAAATCAAGGATACGAAATATATTATCCAAAAATGAAACTATGTACAGATAATGCAGCAATGATTGCAAGTGCAGGATATTATAATTATATAAATGGGAAAATATCAGATTTAACTTTAAATGCTATACCAAATTTAAAGTTAGAATAGAAGGAGTAATAATGTCAATATATGTAATAGCAGATTTACATTTGTCATTTAGTCAAGATAAACCAATGGATATATTTGGAAAAAATTGGGAGAATCATGCTGAAAAAATAAAACAAGACTGGTTGGCAAAAGTAAATGATGACGATATGGTAGTATTACCAGGTGATTTTTCATGGGCAATGCATTTAGAAGATACATATTTAGATTTTAAATATTTAAATGAATTACCAGGGAAAAAAGTTTTATTAAAAGGAAATCACGATTATTGGTGGACTACAGTTACAAGTATGAAAAAATTTTTAGAAGAAAATAAATTTAATAATATAGAATTTTTATATAATAATGCAATAGAATATGAAAATAAAGTTTTTGTTGGTTCTAGAGGCTGGGCTCTTCAAGATACTGAAAATAGCAAAAAAATGATTAATAGAGAATGTCAAAGACTAGAGCTATCAATAAAAGATGCAATTAATAATTATGATAATACTAAAGAAATAATTGCATTTATGCACTATCCACCTTTAGTAAAACAACAGTTATTAGAAAACAATCATTTAGAATTTTACAAAGTGTTAAAAAAATATGATATAAAAAGATGCTATTATGGACATTTGCATGGAAATTCACATAAAGATGCTATTAACGGAGATATAGGGGGCATAAATTTTTCTCTAATAAGTGCAGATTATTTAAATTTTAAATTATTGAAAATAAATTGAGCAGGAAGGGATATATTTTGTTAAAAAAGATAAAAATTGAAGATATAGATAATGTAATGGAACTGTGGAAAGAAGAGATAAATAAATCAGGAATGCCATCAAAAAATAAAATAATATTAAATGATTACACTTCAGTGAGAAAAAAATTAGTGGAAAATATAAATTCAACAATATTATATACAGAAGATGGTGTTATTGAAGGTATTATAAGTGTTGATAATCTAAAAAATGAAGTTTGGCTGATAATAGTAAAAAGCAGTATACAAAGAGAAGGCATAGGTACAATTCTATTAAATAATATAAAAAGAAAGAAAACACAAATAACTACAACTATCAATTCAAGTAATGAAAAAGCATTATTATTTTTCTACAAAAATGGATTTAAGAAAGTTGAAGAAAAAGAAAATGAAAAAACAAAGCAAAAAGACTATATATTGGATTGGAGTAAACAAAAAAATAAACAAATAACAGTTGCATATTTTGATGAAGATATAAGTAGTGAATTAATAGAAAAACAAGACAAAAAAGATAATATAAATTATAAAAGTATAAACGTAAAACAATTTTTTAAAGATGAAAACAATAAAAAAATAGAGCTAAATAATATAAAAACATATATACAATTGAGAAAAAAAATAGAAGAAGCTTTAAAAGGTGAAGAAGTATTATTATATATAGACTATAATAATCACTATAGTTTTTTAGATGAACAAATCAAAGAAATTGCAAAAATACAAAAAGTAAGATTAAACATAATATTATGTGAACCATTTTCAATTGAAAATGCTAAGAAAATTAATTATATAAAAGAAATTGAAAAAGTATATGAAGATTACAATATATACAAAGTAGATTGTAGCTTAAGTGAACAAAAAAATATAGCATTAAATCAAATATTTGAAAAAAGACAAGAAATGCTAATTTCAAAAATAGATGAAATTACAAAAAAAATAAAAAGTGCTAAGTAAATTCTATTTATAGCCATATATTTAATGCAAACTGTAGCAATATACCAAAAAATGGGGAATTTAAAAATCAAGGGTTGCAAAATCAAAAATATGTGTTATAATGAGAAAGCTAGTTTTAAAGAGTGAAAGGATGAATAGTAATGAGTATAAAAGTAGAAAAAACAGACAAAACAAATGAATTAAAATTAACTTTTACAGTAGAAGCTGAAAAATTTGATGAAGGAATGAAAACTGTTTACAAAAAAACAGCTAAATATTTTAGCATACCAGGATTCAGAAAAGGTAAAGCTCCAATGTCAATAATTGAAAGAACATATGGATCATCAATATTTTATGAAGATACTTTTAATGAAATAGTACCTGAAATATACGAAAAAGAATTAAAAGAAAACAACATAGAAGCTGTAAGCAGACCAGAAATAGAAATAACTCAAATGGAAAAAGGAAAAGACTTAATATTTACAGCAGTTGTTCAAACAAAACCAGAAGTTAAATTAGGAAAATATAAAGGTGTAGAAGTTGAAAAAATAGATACATCAGTAGTTGCAGCAGATGTTAAAAAAGAATTAGACCGTATGGCAGAAAAAAATGCAAGAATGGTAAGTGTTGATAATAGAGCTGTAAAAAATAAAGATATAGCTGTAATTGATTTTGAAGGATTTGTTAATGGAGTTCCATTCGAAGGTGGAAAAGCTGAAAATCATGAATTAGAAATTGGAAGCAAAACATTTATACCAGGATTTGAAGACCAAGTAATTGGTATGAAAATCGATGAAGAAAAAGATATCAATGTTAAATTCCCAGAAGAATATTTTTCAAAAGAATTAGCTGGAAAAGATGCAACATTTAAAGTTAAATTACATGAAATAAAAGTAAAAGAATTACCAGCAATTGATGATGAATTTGCTAAAGATGTAAGTGAATTCGATACATTAAAAGATTTAAAAGCAAGTATAAAAGAAAAATTAGTAGAAGACAAAAAAAATCAAGCTAAATATCAATTAGAAGATGCTGTAATTAAAGAAGTTGCTAAAAATACAGAAATAGATATTCCATCAGGAATGATTGAAACTGAATTAGACAATATATTAAAAGATATAGATGGAAGATTAGCATACCAAGGTTTAAACTTAGCTCAATACTTAAAATTAATAAATAAATCAGAAGATGATATGAGAAAAGAATATGAAGCTCAAGCATCAGAATCTGTAAAAACAAGATTAGTATTAGAAGCAATAGTTAAAGCAGAAAAAATTGAAGCTACAGACGCCGAAATAGAAGAAAAAATTAAAGAAATGGCTAAAAATTACGGTAAAAAAGAAGAAGAACTTTTAGAAAATGAAAATCTAAAAGAATATTTAAAAAATAATATAACAACTGAAAAAGCTATACAATTTATAGTAGATAATGCAAAAATAAAAGCTACAAAAAAGGCTGAAAAAACAGAAAAAACTGCAAATACAGAAAAATCTGAATAATAAATGAAAAAAAGTTAGGGGCAAATTGAAGTATAAAAAGTATATTATCTATGTCTCTGACTTTTTTCAAATATATTAAAAGAGCTATTGAAAAATAAACAGTTATATTATAAAATTCATATAATTATATAAATAAAGGAGGAAGATTATGTTAGAAAAAAATAGTTTAGTTCCATATGTAGTTGAACAAACTTCAAAAGGAGAAAGATCTTACGATATTTTTTCAAGATTATTAAAAGACAGAATCATATTTCTAGGAGAGGACGTAAATAGTGCATCAGCTGGTTTAGTAATAGCACAATTATTATTTTTAGAGTCAGAAGATCCTGAAAAAGAAATATATTTATATATAAATAGCCCAGGAGGATCTATTACAGATGGTATGGGAATTGTAGACACAATGAATTATATATCTTGTCCAGTATCAACAATATGTGTTGGAATGGCTGCTAGTATGGGAGCTGTATTATTAGCATCTGGAGAAAAAGGTAAAAGATTTGCTACACCAAATTCAGAAATATTAATACATCAACCATTAATTGGTGGTGGAGGATTATCTGGACAAACAACCGAAATAAAAATCCATGCAGATCATATGGTAAAAACAAGAGAAAAATTAAATAAACTATTAAGTGATAGAACAGGTCAAAGTTTAGAAACAATCCAAAGAGATACTGAAAGAGATAACTACATGACTGCAGAAGAAGCATTAAAATATGGATTAATAGATGGAATAATGGATAAAAGAAAGTAGTTTAAAAAAGTAAAAAGTTATTTTTATTTTTGAAAAATTAGGAGGGAAAATGGCAAACGGCAATAAAAGCAATAGTGTAAGATGTTCATTTTGTGGAAAAACACAAAATGCAGTAGAAAAGTTAATTGCAGGTCCAGGAGTGTATATATGTGATGAATGTATAAAAGCTTGTAATGGAATTTTAGAGGATGAACTTTACGAAAATGAAGAGGAATATACTTTAAATGAAAATGAAAAATTACCTACTCCATCAGAAATTAAAAAAATACTAGACGAGTATGTAATTGGTCAAGATGAAGCCAAAAAAACATTATCAGTAGCTGTATATAATCATTATAAAAGAATAAATAATGTAGAAAAAAGTAAAGAAATTAATGATGTAGAAATACAAAAAAGTAATGTATTATTACTTGGACCTACAGGATGTGGAAAAACATTATTAGCACAGACTTTGGCTAGAATTTTAAAAGTACCATTTGCAATAGCAGATGCTACAACATTAACTGAAGCTGGATATGTTGGTGAGGATGTAGAAAATATATTACTAAAATTAATTCAAGCAGCTGATTATGATGTGGCAAAAGCAGAAAAAGGAATAATTTATATTGATGAAATAGATAAAATAACTAGAAAATCTGAAAATCCATCAATAACAAGGGATGTAAGTGGTGAAGGTGTTCAACAAGCATTATTGAAAATTGTTGAAGGAACTACCGCATCAGTTCCACCCCAAGGAGGAAGAAAACATCCACATCAAGAATTTATACAAATAAATACAGAAAATATATTATTCATTTGTGGTGGAGCATTTGAAGGATTAGATAATCTTATAAAAGACAGAACAGGCAAAAAATCAATAGGATTTGGAACAAATCTTCAAGAAAACAAAAAAGAAGACGAAAACGAAATTTTAAAACAACTATTACCACAAGATCTATTAAAATTTGGTTTAATTCCAGAATTTGTAGGTAGACTTCCAATAATAGCTACTTTAAAAGAGCTAGATAAGCAAGCTTTATTAGATATTATAACTAAACCTAAAAATTCTTTAGTAAAACAATATAAAAAATTATTTGAAATAGATCATGTTGATTTAGAATTTGAAGACGATGCATTGGATGCAATTGTTGATAAGGCAATTGAGCGTAAAACTGGAGCAAGAGGACTACGTTCAATATTAGAAGAAATTATGAGAGATATTATGTTTGAAATACCTTCAAATCCAAAGATTGAGAAATGTATTATAACTAAAGATACAATAAAAAAAGGTGGAAAACCTGAATTAATTATAAATGAAAACAGAAACTTGGAAGATATAGAAAGACCAAAAAGAAAATCAACAAATAAAAAAGTAGAAACTGCATAAAATTATTGCATTAAA
>FR878214.1:375-3060 GCA_000434335.1 Clostridium sp. CAG:492 | reverse complement strand
CAATGCGGAAGAATTATTATTCCATAAAATCCTTCAACTAAGTACAAAAAAGCTCACGTGTCAAAAAAACACGTGAGCGATTTTTTTATTTTGCATAATCAACTACTCTTGATTCTCTTATAACATTTACTTTTATTTGTCCTGGATATTCCATTTCATCTTCTATTTTCTTTGCTATATCTCTTGATAATACAACCATTTGGTCATCAGATATTTTTTCTGGTTTTACTAAAACTCTTATTTCTCTACCTGCTTGAATTGCAAATGATTTTTCTACACCGTCAAAAGAATCAGCTATTCCTTCTAAGTTTTGTAAACGTTTTATATAATTTTCCAAAGTTTCTCTTCTTGCACCTGGTCTTGATGCAGAAATTGCGTCAGCAGCTTGTATTAAAACTGCCTCAATACTTTGTGGTTCAACATCTTCGTGATGTGCTTCAACTGCGTTAATTACTATTGGATTTTCCTTATATTTTTTTAGAATTTCAACACCTATTTCTACGTGTGTTCCTTCCATATCATGATCTAAGGCTTTTCCAATATCATGTAATAATCCTGCTCTTCTGGCTACTTTTGTATCTAAACCTAATTCATCAGCCATAATTCTTGCTAAATTTGAAACTTCGATTGAGTGATTTAAAACATTTTGACCATAACTTGTTCTGTACTTTAATTTACCAATTAATTTGATTAAATCGGGATGGAGACCAATTACTCCAGTTTCCATAACAGCTCTTTCACCTTCTTCTTTGATGATTGCTGATACTTCTTCTTTAGCCTTTTCAACCATTTCTTCAATTTTGGCAGGATGGATTCTACCGTCATCGATTAATTTTTCTAAGGCTATTTTTGCTACTTCTCTTCTTAGTGGATCAAATCCTGAAATAACAACAGCTTCTGGAGTGTCATCAATAATTAAATCGATACCAGTTAAAGTTTCTAAAGTTTTAATGTTTCTTCCTTCTCTACCTATTATTCTACCTTTCATATCATCACTTGGTAATGATACAATAGATACTGTAGTCTCTGATGTGTGATCTGCAGCACATTTTTGTATTGCATATCCAATAATTTCTTTAGCATTTTTTTGAGCTTTTTCTTTTGCTTCTTCATCTAGTCTACGTATAAGTTCTGCTTTTTCTGTTACAATTGATTTTTCAACTTCTGAAAGTAAATATTGTTTTGCTTCTTCAACAGATAATCTTGAAATTCTTTGTAATTCTTCTTTTTGTTTGTTTATTGTTTCTTCAATTTCAGATCTTTTTGATTCAACTTCATTATTTTTTTTCTGTAGATTTTGCTCTCTTTGCTCTAATTGCTCTAACTTATTTTCTAAGTTTTCTTCTTTTTGCAATATTCTTCTTTCTTGCAATTGTACTTCGCTTCTTCTTTCTTTAATCTCATCATCTAACTCTTTTCTTGAATTCATTATTTCTTCTTTAGCTTTGATAATTTCTTCCTTCTTTTTATTTTCAGCTTCTTTAGCAGCAGAATCTATAATTCTTTTTGCTTCTTCTTCAGCTACTCTTATTTTAGATTCGGCAATTCTTTTTCTCATTGTATATCCTACAAATGAAAAAATAACTGCAGAGATTAGAAAGATAGCGATATTGATTATTATATTCACAATCTAACACCTCTTCCTATTTAATTTTCAATGTACAGTTTAAATATATATAATTTTATTTTTTTAATATATTTCTACTAACAATCATATTTTATATTTATTATTGTAAACTGTCAAGTAGTTTTTAAAGAACATATAAATAAATTGAAAAAAATTGCAAAATAGTTCCTGCTAGTACAAATAAATGCCATACAGAGTGCATATATCTAACTTTTTTTCCTACTCCATATAATACTGCTCCAATTGTATATATTATGCCTCCTAGCACTAATAGTAAAACTCCATTAAAATCTAAATTATTATATATTTGTTTTATTACTCCAATAATAGCCCATCCCATTACTAAATAGCATATCATAGACATTTTCTTATATTTTTCAAGATTAATTGAGTTTAGTACTATTCCTAAAACAGCAGCACCTAAAACTATTCCAAATAAAGTCCATCCCAAAGCTCCATGTAATGTTACTAATGTGTATGGTACATATGTTCCAAATATAAGTAAAAAAATACTACAATGGTCAAAAACCCTGAATACTTTTTTAGCTGTTATATTTGGCTTAAAACTATGATATAAAGTTGACATTAAATATAATATTATCATAAAACTTCCATATAATGACGAACTTACCACCCCTACTGCACTACCATCAGATGCTGATTTTACTATACATAACACCATTCCAGCTATTGCAAGCAATACTCCTATTCCGTGTGATATTGCACTCATAAGCTCTTCTGAAAGAGTGTATCTTGGTTTTATTACTAATTCATTTTCCATAATTAAAAGTCTTCCTTTCTTTTATTATCTTTTGAAATTGTTGTTATTAATAAATTGTTTTATTTTCTTGGATATAATAGCACTTTTTTTACTTTCTTAAAAGAGATATTATAAAACTTTCTCATAAAATTCACCTACTGTTCATAATCTATGGCTATTTGAAATTTGTAAAAAATTTTCAAAAAAGTATTGACATTTATTTTATATTGGATTACAATAATAATCGTTCTAAGGAGCAGATCAAATGCAGGTGTAGTTCAATGGTAGAATTCCAGCC
>FR878214.1:0-221 GCA_000434335.1 Clostridium sp. CAG:492 | reverse complement strand
ATGCGGGTTCGATTCCCGCTACCTGCTCCATATATTAAAAGAAGTTTAGTTTTACTAAACTTCTTTTTTGTTAAATACTTGATATCTGTTATAAATTGATGTTATAATTATATCGTACTTGCGGGTATAATTTAGTGGTAGAATGTCATGCTTCCGACCTGATAGCGCGGGTTCGATTCCCGCTACCCGCTCCATTTGAAATCAACTTACGGACTTAAAAG
>FR878213.1 GCA_000434335.1 Clostridium sp. CAG:492 | reverse complement strand
TATTTTAAATTAAATATTTAATATCACTCAACTGATTCTTTATATTTTCTATTACTTTGTTAACTGATAGCTCTGCTCTATTAATTCTTTTACTAATGACCAATCCGCTTTTTCATCCACAATAATCGTATTCCAGTGCTCCTTATTCATGTGATAAGCAGGTATTATATAATTGTATGTATTTCTTAATATATCCGAATAATTTGGATCTGTTTTTACATTAAGATATAGCTTATCATTAACATTCATAATTAGTGCAAATCACTTTTTATTTTTGCCATGTTTCATTGTGACTGACTCAAAGTCATTTGGAAATGGGCAATCTTTAAAAGTATCTTCTAATGTTAAACAATATTTAATTATTTCTTCTTTATCCATATCCAACTCCTTATAAGAACCTCAAAAATTGCAATTATAATTTATTTATGCTTTTACATTGTAAATTTTTATACTACACAAGCTTAAACTTTACGGTTTCATTAAAATTATACCTTTTATTTCTGGATGTAATAATTTTACAAAATCTTCTGCATCTTGCTTTGTTCCAACTACACTTCCGTAGTGAATTGGAACTGCTATTTTAGGTTGTATTTCATTTATTAATTGTGCAGCTTCTTTGAAATCCATTGTATACACTCCACCAACTGGAACAAAAGCAACATCGCATTTTACTTTTTTATTTTCTTCTGTAATATCAGTATCTCCTGAAATATAATATCTAACTCCATTTAATGTAATAATATAGCCTACCCAATCATTCTCTTTTGGATGAAAAGTTTTATTAGTATTATACGCTGGTATTGTTTCAAATTCGATTTCCTGTACCATATATTTTTTATTTGGCTCTACTGTAACAATTGCATTTTGATTTATACCTTTTCTTAAAACTTTCGTTAATAATTCTTCTGGTATTACAATGGTTGTATTTTCTTTAATAACCTTATCTAAATCTTCTTCTGAATAATGATCATAGTGATCATGTGTAATAAAAACAATATCTGCATCATTATAATTTTTATCTATTTTAAATGGATCTATATAAATAATTTTTTCTTTATCAATTCTTATACTACTATGGTATAAAACTTCTATATTTTCTAGCATTTGTGTCCTCCTTATTTTTTATATTGCTCTGCAAATTTGCTTAAATTTTCATTTTGATATGGTATTAATTTTTCATTAAGTCTAGCCATTAAATGTAGTTTTTGATTATTTTTTAATGCTATTATTACTTTTTTAGTACTTGAATTAAATATATTAAATTTCTTTACAACAATACTTTCAATTTGTTCATTGCTAACAAAGAAATAT
>FR878212.1:6257-8331 GCA_000434335.1 Clostridium sp. CAG:492 | reverse complement strand
CTTGCTTTTTACGGAAAATGCTGGTATAATAATTTCGTTAAAAATACACACATAAAACTAGTTATAAAAATGTGCTTATAAAACTATAAGTTTTTTATAATGTTTGAACTTTTATGGAGGTAAAAACAAAAAGGAGGAAATTAAAATGGCAGTAGTTGCAATGAAACAATTACTAGAAGCTGGTGTTCACTTTGGACATCAAACTAGAAGATGGGATCCAAAAATGGCTGAATATATATTCCAAGCTAGAAACGGAATCCATATTATCGATTTACAAAAAACATCAAAGAAAATTGATGAAGCTTATGACTTTATGAGAAGTCAAGCAGAAGAAGGAAAGAAAGTTCTTTTTGTAGGAACAAAAAAACAAGCTCAAGAATGTATGAAAGAAGCTGCAGAAAAGAGCGGAATGTACTATGTAAATCAAAGATGGTTAGGAGGAATGCTAACAAACTTTGGTACAATAAGAAAAAGAGTTGAAAGACTTAATGAATTAGAAACAATGCAAGAAGATGGTACATTTGATGTATTACCTAAAAAAGAAGTAATATTACTTAAAAAAGAAATGGACAAATTACAAAAAAATCTTGGTGGAATTAAAGATATGACTGAAATTCCTGGAGTATTATTTGTAGTAGATCCTAAAAAAGAAAGAATAGCTATATTAGAAGCTAGAAAATTAAACATTCCAGTTGTAGGTTTAGTTGATACAAACTGTAACCCAGAGGATGTTGATTATGCAATACCTGGAAATGATGACGCTATACGTGCTGTAAAATTAATTGCAGATGTAATGGCAAATGCAATCATTGAAGGACATCAAGGTGAATCAGAAGATACTACAGAAACAAACTTCGAAGAAGTTTCAGAAGCTCCTTCAATTGAAGAAGTTGTAGCTGCAGAATCAAATACTGAATCAGCTGAATAATTAAGTAAATACAGTCCTAATTGCTAGGGCGGATATATATTTGCTCCTACATTATAAAATATTGTGGGAGCTTATTTTTTTACAGTAGCTAAAAACAAGCACTGTAATTCCAAAAATAACATTTAGAAAGGGGTATTACAATGGTAACAGCAAGCCAAGTAAAAGAATTAAGAGAAAAAACAGGTGCAGGTATGATGGACTGCAAAAAAGTTTTAACAGAAGCAGATGGAGATATGGAAAAAGCTATCGAATTATTACGTGAAAGAGGAATAGCAAAAGCTGCTAAAAAATCTGACAGAGTTGCTGCAGAAGGATTAGTAGATGCATATATATCAGAAGATGGAAAAGTAGGAGCAGTTGTTGAAGTTAATGCAGAAACAGACTTCGTTTCTTCAAATGCCGAATTTAAATCATTTGTTGCAGATATAGCTAAACAAATAGCTGTAAATGCACCAGCAACAGTTGAAGATTTATTAACTGAAAAATCTATTTCAGATCCAGAAAAAACTGTTCAAGAAGTTTTAACAAACAAAATAGCAACAATTGGAGAAAACATGACAATAAGAAGATTTGAAAGATTTGAAACAACAGGAACAGTTGAAAAATATATCCACGGAGATGGAAAAATTGGTGTATTAGTTGATATGGAAAATGCTACACCAGAACTTGCAAAAGATATTTGTATGCAAATAGCAGCTGCAAAACCTGAATTCTTAGACAGAGATTCAGTTCCAGCTGAAAGAGTTGACAAAGAAATGGAAATATTAAAAGTTCAAGCAATGAATGAAGGAAAACCAGCAGAAATAGCTGAAAAAATGGTTCAAGGAAGAATTGGAAAATTCTACGGAGAAATCTGTTTAGTAGATCAAGAATTCGTAAAAGATCCAAGCATCAAAGTTTCTCAATTATTAAAAGAAAAAAATGCAAAAATAAACAGATTTGCAAGATTAGAAAAAGGTGAAGGAATCGAAAAAGTAGAAGAAAACTTTGCTGAAGAAGTAAGAAAACAAATAGAAGGATAAAAATAAAAAGGGATTTAAATTATTGAAAATTTAAATCTCTTCTTTTATAATAAAATTTTTAATTTTTTATTAAATTGAAGATGGTTCTGTTAGAAAAATTACTACGAATGTGAAAAATGTGATA
>FR878212.1:0-6174 GCA_000434335.1 Clostridium sp. CAG:492 | reverse complement strand
AATGTGATAAAACTCGTTGAAAGTATGTAAAAAATGTGATAATAACGGTAAAATACAATTAGATAGATATACCAAAACATTGAAAAGACTTTCTAGAATAAGAAGGAGGAACACTTTATGAGTAGATGTAAATGGTGTAATTTAAAAAATCCACTATATATAAAATACCATGATGAAGAATGGTGTAAACCTAATTTTAATGAAAAATATTTATTTGAAATGTTAATATTAGAATCATTTCAAGCAGGGCTTTCGTGGGAGTGTATATTAAATAAAAGAGCGGATTTTGAAAAAGCATATGATAATTTTGATATTGATAAAATATGTAATTATGATAGCAAAAAAATAAATGAATTATTATTAAACGAAAAAATAGTAAGAAATAAATTAAAAATTAACGCTAGTATAATTAATGCTAAAATATTTAAAAATATACAAACAGAATATGGAACATTTCACAATTATTTAAAACAATTTACTCAAGATAAAACAATATATGAAGTTAATAAAACAACATCTGAATTATCAGATAAAATTTCAAAAGATTTGCAAAAAAGAGGAATGAAATTTGTTGGATCAACAATAATATACTCGTATTTACAGGCAATAGGTGTAATTTATTCTCATGACGAAAATTGTTTTTTATTTAAAAATCAATAATAATATTTAAATTTAAAAGAGCACAAAATTATAATTATTAGGTAGTATGCCTATTTGTATAATTTTGAAAGCTCTTTTTATTTTTTTTGAATGAATATAAATAAATTTTTCTACATATTCTTAATATAAAGAATTGATATGGAGGAAAATTTTGAAAGAGGATGAAAATTATATAAATTTTATAAAAAAACTAAAATCAAAAATCACGCAGAATAAAGGCAATAACATAGTTTTCTGTTGTATAGGTACAGACAGAGTTATTGGAGATTGCATAGGACCAATTACAGGTTCTTTATTAAAAGGCGTAGATAAAAATTTTAATGTATATGGAGACCTAAATGAAAATTTAACATTTAGTAATATGAGTCAAAAAATAAGAGAAATAAAATTAAAATATAAAAATCCATATGTTGTAGCAATAGATGCTGCTCTGTCTGCAGAAAGTGAAATTGGAAACATATATATTGCAGATGATGGAATTATAATAGGAAGAGGTCTTAATAAAAGTAAGAAAAAAATAGGCGATATAGGAATAAAAGTAGTTGTTGGTAAAGATTACAATGATAATGAACTTAATTTTAGATGTTTGCAAAATATTTCATTATCAAAAATAATGGACTTGTCAAAAAAAATTTCTGATGGAATTATAAAAACTTTTGAATAACAATACAAAATATGGAAAAAATATCTATATATAAATTTTAGGAGGTATATAGGTATGGAAAATATGAGAAATATTATAAGAATAAAGGATGTACCATCTAATACAATTGAGGAGGCTATAATTATATTAAAAGAAAATAAAAAAGCAAAAAAACATGAGTATTCAAATAAATTTAAAAATATAAATGAAAGAACTGAGGATGACAAAAAATTTGTAATTAAAGAAGCAGAATTGATAATAGCTGATTATTTAAAAGAAACAGAGCCTGATAATACAAATGTAAAAAGAAAATTAAGAAGATTAAAATGTACAAGTGCAATTTTAGGATTATTATTAATTGTAAGCATTATATTTTAATACTAAACATATATTAATAGTGAGATACTTTTTAGATAAGGAATGATGCTATTAATATGGATAGATTGATTAGTGATGAAGAGCGTATTAGAAGAGCAGAGGATGTTTTAGAAAGACGCAGGAATACAGATTTACGAATATCAAGTGATAATTTTACAAAAAGCGAACCAACTTCAAAAGTTAAAAAAATGTTTATTCAAATATTGGTGTGTTTGTTAATATATTGTGGAATGTACTATGTGAAAAATTCTCCAAATGAGAAAATAAAAATATATATTTCAAATATTAATAGTGTATTAAATTATGATGTGAATTTTAATAAAATATATACAGATGTATGTGCAAAATTAGAGGATATAGATAAAAAATTAAATAAAAATAATGAAGGTGAACAAAAACAAGAATCACAAAATAATGAAAATAATCAAAATCAAGATGATAAAAGTAGTGAACAAACTCAAAATGAAAATTCAAATACAGATGATGGAAATCAGAATGTTACTGAAGTTCAAGAGCAATCAAGTAATCAAAATATGGAACTTGGGATAGGTGGAAGTACAGAAGATTTTATAGAAAAAACTGCTAACTTTATTACAGCAGATGATGAAATGAAAAGTGATGCAGAATACATAAAAACAAATTTTAATATTATAAATCCATTACAAAATAGTGTAGTAACATCGAGATTTGGAACAAGAAATTCAACAGAAATTGTTTCTGCAAATCATAAAGGAATTGACTTAGGTGCAACTACTGGAACAAGTATTATATCAGCTATGGATGGAACTGTAATTGAAGCATCTTCAAAAGGTGATTACGGAATACATTTAAAGATTCAAAATAATGATGTAGTTGTTGTATATGCTCATTGTAGTGAATTACTTGTAAAAGAGGGGGATAAAGTAAATCAAGGAATGGAAATTGCAAAAGTTGGGTCAACAGGAAAAGCAACAGGACCACATTTGCATTTTGAAGTTAGAAGGGAAAATAGAGCAGTTAATCCAGAATATCTATTACAGTTTTAAAGTTTAATTATAATTGTAAATAGAATTATTAAAAGGAGTATAAGTGATGATATGCAAATAAAGGTAGATTTAAAAATATTAATATTTGCATTAATATTTTTTCTAACAAATCAGATAAAATTATACATATTACTAATGATATTTGCATTTTTACACGAAATGGCACATCTAATTACTGGTGTATGTTTAGGGTTTAAACCATCAGTACTGGAAGTTAAGCCAATAGGATTTTCAATATCATTTATAAATCCAATAGTAGATTATAATAAAAAGATATTAAAATCAAACATACTAGAGCTAAAAAAAATAATAATATACATAGCAGGTCCTTTAATTAATTTTATTTTGGGAATGATATGTTTCTTTAAAGTTGATATTATGTATATAAATTTATTATTAGTAATTATAAACCTAATTCCAATTTATCCACTAGATGGAGGTAGAATATTAAAAAGCGTATTGTGTATTTTTTGTGGAAGAGCAAAGGCATATAAAATTACAGAAGTTGTATCAACTATAAGTTTATCAATATTACTGTTTGGATGTAGTTTACTAGTGTTATATGTGCATAATTGGGGATTGGTTTTAATTATGGGATATTTGTGTTATTTGAAAATAAAAGAATCACTATATGTAAAAAGTAAATTGAGGTTATATAGTTTATTAGAAAAGTGATTGTAATAAATTAACCAATGAGATTTTTATAAACAAGTAGAAAAAAGGTAGTTATAATATAATAATGTAACTATCTTTTTTCTGATATATTATTCTGCCAAAAAAGGTCGATGAAATTTATTTGACTTTTATAATTTTTATTAATATAATTCAATAAAACAATAGATAAAAGGAGGGCATTTATGTCAAACGAAATTACTGATGATAACAAAGTAAAAAAGATGATTGATAGTTTAGTAGAAAGAGCTAAAAAAGCATCTGAGGAATACTTAAAACTTGACCAAGAGCAAGTAAATAATATTGTTAAAGCGATGTCTATGGCAGGATTAGAACATCATATGGAACTTGCAAAAATGGCAGTTGAAGAAACTGGAAGAGGAATTTATGAAGATAAAATAACAAAGAATATGTTTGCGACAGAATATATTTATCATAGTATAAAATATGATAAAACAGTTGGTGTAATAAATGAAAATGAAGAAGAAGGTTATGAAGAAATAGCAGAGCCAATAGGAATTATCGCAGGTGTAACACCTGTAACTAATCCAACTTCAACAACAATGTTTAAATCAATTATTTCAGCTAAAACAAGAAATGTAATAATTTTTGGATTTCATCCATCAGCGCAAAAATGTAGTGTTGCTGCAGCCAAAATAGTTAGAGATGCAGCTATAAAAGCTGGTGCACCTGAAAATTGTATTTTATGGATTGAAGAGCCATCTATAACAGCAACAAATATGTTAATGCATCATCCAGATGTTAATTTAATATTGGCAACTGGTGGAACCGGAATGGTAAAAGCAGCATATTCATCTGGTAAGCCAGCATTAGGTGTTGGACCAGGAAATGTTCCTTGTTATATAGATAAAACAGCAAAATTGAAAACATCTGTAAATGATTTAGTTATGTCTAAGTCATTTGATAATGGGATGATTTGTGCATCAGAACAATCTGTAATAATAGATAAAGATATTCAAAAGGAATTTGAAGCTTTAATGAAAGATGCAGGATGCTATTTCTTAAGTGATAGTGAAACTAAAAAATTACGAGGAAGTATGTTTATTGAAGAAAAAGGTTGTGCATTAAATGCAGATATTGTTGGAAAAAGTCCATATAATATTGCAAAAGGAGCAGGAATTGAAGTACCACAAGATACTAAAGTTTTAGTGCTAAAAGAAAATGGAGTTGGAATTGAATATCCATTTTCAAAGGAAAAATTAAGTCCAGTATTGGCTTATTATATTGTAAATAATTCAGATGAAGGAATAAAATTAGCAGAAAAATTGTTAGAATTTGGTGGATTAGGACATTCAGCAGTAATTCATTCAGAAGATAGAAATACTATAGAAAAATTTGCAGAAACTGTAAAAGCAGGAAGAATTATAGTAAATTCACCATCAACACATGGTGCAATAGGAGATATTTATAATACAAATATGCCATCACTTACACTTGGTTGTGGAACATTTGGAGGAAATTCTACAACTGCTAATGTATCATCAGTTAATTTAATAAATATAAAAAGAGTAGCAAAAAGGAGAGTTAATATGCAATGGTTTAAAGTTCCAGAAAAAATATATTTTGAAGCTGGATCAATAGCATACTTAGAAAAAATGCAAGATATTTCAAGAGCTTTTATTGTAACTGATCCAGGTATGGTTAAATTAGGTTATGTTGATAAAATTTTATATCATTTAAGAAAAAGATCTCAATATGTGCATTCAGAGATATTTGCAGAGGTTGAACCAGATCCGTCTTTTGATACAATAAAAAAAGGTGTTGAAATGATGAATACATTTAATCCTGATGTAATTATAGCAATAGGTGGAGGAAGTCCTATTGATGCAGCTAAAGGAATGTGGCTATTTTATGAGCACCCAGAAGCAGATGCAGAGGGATTAAAACTTAAATTTATGGATATTCGTAAGCGTACATACAAATTTCCAAAATTAGGTGAAAAGGCAAAAATGGTTTGTATTCCAACAACTTCTGGAACAGGATCAGAAGTTACATCTTTTGCTGTTATAACAGATAAAAAAATAAATAAAAAATATCCTTTAGCAGATTACGAATTAACACCAGATGTAGCAATAATTGATCCAGATTTAGTTAAAAGCTTACCAAAGAGCGTAACAGCAGATACTGGTATGGATGTTTTAACACACGGTTTAGAGTCATATGTTTCTAATATGGCATCAGATTTTACAGATGGTTTAGCAATGAAAGCGATTGAGTTAGTATATAAAAATATTAGAGAGGCATATAACAACGGAGATAATCAATATGCAAGAGAAAAAATGCATAATGCAAGTTGTATAGCTGGAATGGCGTTTTCTAATGCATTTTTAGGAGTAAATCATTCAATAGCACATAAATTAGGAGGAGAATTCCACATACCACATGGAAGAGCAAATGCAATAATCCTTCCATATGTAATAAGATATAATGCAACAAAACCAACAAAATTTGTGTCATTCCCTAAATACGAATATTTTATAGCTGATCAAAAATATGCAGATATAGCTAAAAGATTAGGGTTAAAAGCAAAAACAACAGAGCAAGGTGTAGATTCTTTAATAGAAGCTGTAAAAGAATTAAATAGAGATTTAAATATTCCAAAAACATTAAGAGAAGCAGGCGTAGATGAGCAAGAATTCTTAGCAAAAGTTGATAAATTATCAGAAATGGCTTTTGAAGACCAATGTACAACTGCAAATCCACGTGTTCCATTAGTTCATGAAATTAAGGAATTAATGCTTCAAGCTTATTATGGTGAAAGAGAATAAAGCGTTA
>FR878211.1:3692-4017 GCA_000434335.1 Clostridium sp. CAG:492 | reverse complement strand
GAGATGAACCGGAGCTATGATTTTATGGATTAAAATATTGACAAAAAAAGATAAAAATGTTAACATTAAAAACAATTAAATTAACTATGCAAAAAAGAAAAAAGTAGAGCTCTATAAGTCAAAATAAAGAGAGATAATGGCAGGTGGAAATTATCAGAATATAGAAATCGAATTACAAATCTTACAGTAGTTACGTAAATGATTACGAAAATCAAAATAAGGCAAAAACTTGTTTAAACAAAAAACAAGAAATTGTAAATAAAGGTGGTACCACGAGTCAATTCGTCCTTTAACAGGATTGAATTGACTTTTTTTATGTGTCTCA
>FR878211.1:0-3647 GCA_000434335.1 Clostridium sp. CAG:492 | reverse complement strand
AAGGAGGAAATATGGAAGGATTAGATTTAATTAAAAGAAAAGCTGTTCAAATTATTTCTGAAGAGGATTTGGACAAAAAATTAAAATCAGGAAAAAAATTAAGAATTAAACTTGGAGCAGATCCAAGTAGACCAGACTTACATTTAGGACATACAGTTGTTTTAAGAGCATTAAAAACATTTCAAGAAATGGGACACGAAGTTGTTTTTATAATTGGTGATTATACAGGAATGATTGGAGATCCAACAGGGAAAAGCAAAACTCGTCCTGCTTTAACATATGAACAAGTTCATTCTGCAGGAGAAAGCTATTTTAAACAAGTTACAAAAATACTTGATCCAGAAAAAACAAAAATTGTATACAATTCAGAATGGTTATCAAAATTAAATTTTAAAGATGTACTAAGTTTAGCAAGCAAGTATACAGTTGCAAGAATGCTTGAAAGAGATGACTTTAAAAAGAGATACGAAAATAATATGCCATTAAGTATGCACGAATTATTTTATCCACTAATGCAAGGATATGATTCTGTTGCAATTAATGCAGATATCGAAATTGGAGGAACAGATCAAACATTCAACTTATTAGTAGGAAGAGAGCTTCAAAAAAATTATGATCAAGAGCCACAAGTAGTAATAACATTCCCATTATTAGTTGGATTAGATGGAAAAGATAAAATGAGTAAATCATTAGATAATTATATAGGAATTGATGAAAGTCCAGAAACTATGTATGAAAAAGCAATGAAAATTCCAGATGATGTATTATTTGATTACTATAAATTAACAACTGATTTAGACTTAGCAGAAGCTGATAAATTAATTAAACAAGATATAATAAAAGCACATAAAGTATATGCTGAAGAAATTATAAAAATGTATCATGGAGAAGAATTTATAAAACAAGCAGAAGAAAGATATGGAAAAGTAGCAAAAGGTGGAATTCCAGAAAACATAAAAGAAGTAAACTTAAGTAGTGAATCAACAGAATTTAAATTATGTGACATATTAGTAAAAGTAGGATTTGCATCATCAAAAAGTGAAGCAAGAAGAATGATACAAGGTAATGGAGTAAAGGTAAACTCAGAAGTAGTTAATGATATAAATGCTACAATAGAAATAAAAGGCGATGTTGTTATTCAATTTGGAAAAAACAAATTTATAAAGGTTGTTTAAATCTGTTGGAAAGGAATGAATAACAAAATGAAAAATACAAAAACAAAATTATCAAAATGGCATATAGCTATAATTATAATTGGAATTATTTTTAATGGAATAGGAATAATACATTCTAATTTGTGGTTTGATGAAGCATACTCAGTAGGAATAGCTTCACATAATTGGATAGATATATGGAATATAGGTGGTCACGATGTTCACCCAATATTATATTACTGGATACTAAGTTTAATAAATGTAATATTTGGTGGAAATATAATAGCGTATAGAATTTTTTCACTAACATGTATAGCATTATTAAGTATATTAGGGTATACTCATATACGAAAAGATTTTGGCGAAAAAACGGGAATATTGTTTTCTTTTTTCTCATTATTTTTACCAGAAATATGTATATTTGCAAATGAAATAAGAATGTATTCATTAGCAATATTGTTAGTTACAATATGTGCAATATATGCATACAGAATTTTTAAAGGTGATACATCATGGAAAAACTGGATAATATTCGAAATATCAAGTTTAGCATGTTTATATGTACACTATTATGGTTTAATGGTAGCTGGATTAATACATATGATAATGTTAATAAACTTTATAAAAAATCACAGAGTACAATCAATAAAAAGAATAGTAATATTTGGAATAGTATTAGTAGCATTATATATACCATGGCTAGTGTATTTTGTAGGACAATTAAAATATGTGTCAAAGGGATTTTGGATAGGATTTGAATTTCCAAAAACAGTAATAGAGCTATTAAGTTACCAATATATAGGAAATTTAAATTATTATGTAGGTTTTGCAATATCAATATTGTTATACATATATTTAGGAATACAACTACACAAAATAAAAAAAGACAAAGAAAATATATTACCAGTGAAATTAGCAATAGGGTTATATATAGCAGTAATAATAGCAGCATTACTAGTAACTGTATGTGCTAAAACATCAATTTTATTGTATAGATATTTATTTGTAATAACAGGACTATACATTTTTACACTAAGTTTTATATTAGCAAGATCTAAAAATAAAAAAATAGTAGTATTTATATGCATAATAACAGCAATATTAGCAATTGTAAGTAATGCCAAAATGATAAATACAAACTATAACTCACAAAATGCACAGTCGATTGAATATTTAAAAAATAATATTCAACCAAATGATGTAATAGTTTATACAGACATAGGTTCAGGTTCAATAATAGCAGTTAATATAAAAGATAATAAACAATATTATTACAATGAGCAAGATTGGGGAGTGCAAGAAGCATACAAAGCATTTGGGCCTCAAATGGATACATATATAACATCAGATTTTATTAATGAGCTATCTGGAAGAATATGGATAATTGATGGTATATCAGATGAATGTTATCAAAAATATTTTAATAATGAACAATATAAGTTTATAAGCCAGCAATCATTTTCAGCTAAATATCACGAATATAATTATATAATTACATTGGTTGAAAAATAAAATTTATAATAAGAAAAAATAATTATGGCAAAAATGAATTAATAAAGTTATAATTTCAAAAGAATATCAATAGTATTAGCTATAGGTATGAAAAAACGAATGGAGGAAAAAAATGGTATTAGAATTTTTTAAAGCAATTATATTTGGTATAGTTGAAGGAATAACAGAATGGCTACCAGTAAGTAGTACAGGTCATTTAATATTAGTAGAAGAATTTATAAAATTTACAAAAGTTTCAGACAACTTTTTTAGTGTATTTGAAGTAGTAATACAATTAGGAGCAATACTTGCTGTAGTATTAATATATTTTAAAGATATATGGCCATTTACAAACAAGCCAGAAAAGGCATTTACAAAGAAAGGTTTATTATCACACTTAGATAAAAATATAACAAATTTATGGGGAAAAATATTAGTAGCTTGTGTGCCAGCAGCAATAATTGGATTGTTATTTGATGATAAATTTGAAGCATTATTTTACAACCCAACATGCGTATCAATCGCATTAATTGTATTTGGTATAGCATTTATAGTAGTAGAAAATTGGCATAAAGGAAGAAAAAGCAGAATAAACAGTGTACCAGCAATTACATATAAAGATGCAATAATAATAGGTGTATTTCAATTAATAGCAGCTATATTCCCAGGAGTATCACGTTCAGGAGCTACCATAATAGGAGCTTTATTAATAGGTGTATCAAGAAAAGTTTCTGCTGAATTTACATTTTATTTAGCAGTTCCAGTAATGTTTGGAGCAAGTTTATTAAAAATAGTAAAATACGGATTAAACTTTACAGGAACAGAAATAGCTTTATTAATTCTAGGAATGGTAGTTGCATTTATAGTATCATTATGGATAATAAAATTCCTAATGAATTATATTAAAAAACACGATTTCAAAGTATTTGGATGGTATAGAATTATATTAGGAACACTTTTAATATTATACTTTGGAATAATGAGATAAAAAATATTTTGTAG
>FR878210.1 GCA_000434335.1 Clostridium sp. CAG:492 | reverse complement strand
AAATAAAAATGTATCTTTTTGGTGAATTCTGTTGATAATAAATTTTAGCTATGATATATTATCTACGAAAATTTTCAAAATAAAGAAATTGTAATTTTTATAGGAGGGTAATTATGGATTTCGAACAATGGAAAAATTTTAATAAAAACGGCGAATGGACAAAAGAAATTGACGTTCGTAGCTTTATTCAAGCAAACTACAAACCTTACACAGGAGATGCAACTTTTTTAGCTGATGCTACAGAAAAGACAAAAACTCTTTGGAATGAAGTTCTTGAATTATACAAAAAAGAAAGAGAAAATGGTGGTGTTTTAGATGCTGATGTAAAAACTCCATCTACAATAAATGGATATGATGCAGGTTACATTGACAAAGACTTAGAAGATATAGTTGGTCTTCAAACAGACAAGCCTTTAAAAAGAGCTATTATGCCAAATGGAGGTATTCGTATAGTTGAAAAATCTTGCGAAGCTTATGGTTTAAAAGTTGATGAAGAAACATCTAGAATTTACCATGCTTTAAGAAGAACACATAATGATGGTGTTTTCGCAGTATACACACCAGACATTAGAGCTGCAAGAAGCTCACACTTAATAACAGGTCTTCCTGATGGATATGGTCGTGGAAGAATTATAGGTGACTACAGAAGAGTTGCATTATACGGTGTTGATGCATTAATAGAAGCCAAAAAGAAAGATATGGAAACATATGACAGAGACGAATTCACATATGATGTAATTAGAGCTCGTGAAGAAATGCATGACCAAATTGCTGCATTAGAAGATTTAAAGAAAATGGCAGAAAAATATGGATTTGATATTTCAAAACCAGCATCAAATGCTAAAGAAGCTATTCAATGGTTATATTTTGGGTACTTAGGAGCTGTTAAAGACCAAAACGGTGCTGCAATGAGCTTAGGAAGAACATCTACTTTCTTAGATATATATATTGAAAAAGATTTAGAAAATGGAGTTATAACAGAAGAAGAAGCTCAAGAATTAATGGATCATTTTGTTATGAAATTAAGACTGGTTAGATTCTTACGTGCTCCTGAATATAACGAATTATTTAGTGGAGACCCAGTTTGGGTTACAGAAAGTATTGGTGGTATGGGTGTTGATGGAAGAACATTAGTTACAAAAAATTCTTTCAGAGTTTTACACACATTAAGAACATTAGGACCTGCTCCAGAGCCAAACTTAACAGTTCTTTGGTCTAAGAACCTACCACAAGGATTTAAAGATTTTTGTGCAAAAATTTCAATTGATACATCAGCTATCCAATATGAAAATGATGATTTAATGAGAGTTACTCTTGGCGATGATTATGGTATTGCTTGTTGCGTATCTGCAATGAAAATTGGTAAACAAATGCAATTCTTTGGTGCAAGAGCTAACTTAGCCAAAACTTTATTATATGCAATAAATGGTGGTAGAGATGAAATATCTGGAAAACAAATAGGTCCAAAATTTAGACCAATAACATCAGAATACTTAGACTATGATGAAGTTATGGAAAAATTTGATGATATGATGGAATATGTTGCTAAAATTTATATTAAAGCATTAAATGCAATCCACTACATGCATGATAAATACTCATATGAAGCATTAGAAATGGCTTTACACGATAAAGAAATTTTAAGAACAATGGCATGTGGTATCGCCGGACTTTCAGTTGTTGCAGATTCACTATCTGCTATAAAATATGCAAAAGTAAAAGTTATAAGAAACGAAGATGGTTTAGCTGTAGATTATGTAGTTGAAGGTGATTATCCAAAATATGGAAATGATGATGACAGAGTTGATTCAATTGCTGTAAATATTGTTAAAGAATTTGAAAGAAAATTAGAAAAACACATTATATACAGAGGTGCAAAACCAACACTTTCTGTTTTAACAATAACATCAAATGTAGTTTATGGTAAAGCAACTGGAAATACACCAGACGGACGTCGTGCAGGAGTTCCTTTTGGACCTGGTGCTAACCCACTTTATGGAAGAGATTCAAATGGTGCATTAGCTGTTATGAATACAATAGCTAAACTTCCTTACGAATATTCAGAAGATGGTATTTCATTTACATTTGCAATAACACCAAATACTTTGGGAAATGATTCACAAACACAAGTAAATAACTTAGTAAGTATGTTAGATGGTTACTTTATGCAAACAGGACATCACATTAATGTAAATGTATTCAACCGTGCATTATTAGAAGATGCTATGGAACATCCAGAAAATTATCCTCAACTTACAATTCGTGTTTCTGGATATGCTGTTAACTTTATAAAATTAACAAGAGAACAACAATTAGATGTAATTCGTAGAACAATTCATGAAAGAATTTAATTAAAAAAAAGCTATATGAACTGATAAAGTAAAATGAAAGCAGACACATAATGTC
>FR878209.1 GCA_000434335.1 Clostridium sp. CAG:492 | reverse complement strand
AAATTAAAAATATATAGTTTATCTATATATTATGAAACAGTTAAGATTTTACAAGTAATAAAAATATAAAGGAGATTAAATATGGAAAAAAATTCAAAAAATAGGTCTTTTAGTTCTGTTAGTAGTAATGTATCAAGAAAAAAGGTGCCTAATAAGAGCCAAAAGAAAAAAAGCAAACATCCAAAGTTAAAAAAAGTATTTATTGTTTTGGTATTATTATTTGTATTGATGGTATTAGTTGCAGTAGGAATATTCTGTGGAATATTCTTTAGTGATAAATTTGCTTTATCAAAAGATGATTTATTACTATCAAATGCAAATACTGTTATTTATGACAAAGATGGCACTGTAATAGCAGAGCTATCTGGAAATGAAAACAGAGAAATTATTAGCATTGGAGATATGTGTCAATATTTGCCAAAAGCATTTGTTGCAATAGAAGACGAAAGATTTTATAGCCATAATGGTGTAGACTTAAAAAGAACTTTGGCTGCAACAACAACATATATTTTAAAAGGAGATTCATCATTTGGTGGAAGTACAATAACACAGCAGTTAATAAAAAATATTACCGATGAAAGAGAAAATTCAGGTAAAGCTGGTGTCGAAAGAAAAATAAAAGAAATGTCTAGAGCATATCAAGTAGAAAAAATGATTTCAAAAGACCAAATTTTAGAGCTTTATTTAAACATAATTCCATTAGGTGCAGATGGTGGAGATATTTGTGGTGTAGAAATGGCATCAACATATTATTTTAATAAATCTGCAAGTGAATTATCAGTTGAAGAATGTGCTTTTTTAGCAGGAATAAATAATGCACCAAATACATACAACCCATTTAAAAATGAGGGGGATTCAACAAAACAAGAACAAGTTAATAAAAAAATAAAAGATAGAACAAAAACAGTTCTTACAAAAATGAAAGATCTTGGATATATAACAGATGAACAATATAAAACAGCATATGATAATGTAGAAAAGGGATTACAATTTTCAAAAGGTACTTTACCAGGAAGCAGTGTAAAATCATACTTTATACAAGCTGCAATAGATGAAGTTGTAAATGACTTAGTAAATGAAAAAAATTATTCAGTAGAATATGCAAAAAACCGTGTATATGGTGGAGGATATAAAATTTATACAACACAATCAAAAGACGTTCAAGATAAAATAGAATCAGTTTATAAAAGTGACGAATTTGTGTTAAATTCATCAAATGCAAAAAATCATTCACAATCAGCAATGGTAATAATGGATCATACAACGGGCCAAGTAGTTGCTTGTATGGGAGGTTTAGGTACTGATGTTGATGCAACAGGTATAAATAGAGCAACAAGCAGTACAAGACAACCAGGTTCATCATTTAAACCTATAGTATCATATGGATGCGGTGTTGAAAAAGGTGTTATAAATGCTGGAACAGTTTATTATAACTCAGCAACAACATTTGGAAAGAACTATGAGCCAAAATCAACAAGCACATATGCAGGTCCTTGTACTGTAAGAAATGCAATAGAGGTTTCTTCAAATGTCGTATCGTGTAAAATTATGTCTGAAATTGGACCTGATAATGCAATTGATTTTGCAAGAAAAGTTGGAATTACATCATTAGTGAAATCAAGTGAAAATAAACAAAAAAATGATTCAAGTTTATCATTAGCACTTGGAGGTTTAACACACGGTGTTACAACATTACAAATGGCTGCAGCATATTCAATGATAGCAAATAATGGAGTATATAATTCTCCAATATTTTACACAAAAGTAGAAGATTCATCAGGAGAATTAGTAGTAGAATCTAAACAAACAACAGAAAGAGTAATGTCAGAGCAAAATGCATATGTAATGAAAAGTTTATTAAAACAACCAGTTGAAGGAGATCACGGTACAGCAACAAGTTGTAAAATGTCTGGAATAGATGTAGGAGCAAAAACAGGTACAACAAACGATAATAAAGATAGATGGCTTTGTGGTATGACTCCATATTATACAGCTGCAACATGGTATGGATATGATGATAATGCTGTAGTAAATGGTAGTGGAAATTATGCAGCTAAAGTATGGAATGCTGTAATGAAAAAAGTTCACGAAGGTAAAGCAAGTGCAACATTTACAGAGCCAAGTGGAATAGTACACGTAACAATATGTAAAAAATCAGGATGTAAAGCGACAAGCTCTTGTTCAGATACATATTCAGAAGTATTTGCTGAAAATGCAGTTCCAAAAGATTGTGAAGGACATTCTTTAAAAATTTGTACAGAATCAGGTAAATTAGCA
>FR878208.1 GCA_000434335.1 Clostridium sp. CAG:492 | reverse complement strand
AAGATTTACCATATTCATTATCGCCTTTTCTTAAATTTGCCTTTACTCTGGCAATTAGCTCTCTTACACTAAATGGTTTTGTAATATAATCATCTGCTCCAAGCTCTAATCCTAAAATTTTATCTATTTCTTCATCTTTGGCAGATAACATTATTATTGGAATATTGTAGTTATGTCTTATTCTTTTACATACTGTTAATCCATCCATTTTTGGAAGCATTATATCTAGTAATACTAAATCTGGTTTCTTTTCAATAACTAATCTTACTGCTTCTTCGCCATCATTTGCTTCTAATGTGTTGTATCCTTCTTTTTTTAAATTATACACTAATATATCTACAATTGGCTTTTCATCATCAACTACTAGAACTGTTTTTTGGCTCTTCTCTTTAATTATTCTTTCTTTTATTTCATCATTGCTGTTTTCAATGTTATTTTCCAATGAAAGCCCCCCTTACTATAGAACTTAACTACTAATATTTATATCATAAGAAAAAAGTTAATACAAGTTTTTTAAGGACTTTTTTATTAATTTTACATTATTATTTGAATTTCATTTACTTTCCCATTATCTAAAATTCGTATTTTCTTTTCTGGAATTTCAACTCCATTTAATAAAAATTTTTCCACCCCTGTGCATTTCCTATTTGGATTTTGAACTTTTATATTATAAATACTTTCACCAAATTTATATCTTATTTCATATTCCTGCCATTCACTTGATATACACGGATTTATTGATAAAGTTTCATTTTCAATTTTTAATCCTAATATATTTTGTACTGCACAAATATAATACCAACTACTTGAACCTGTATACCAAGTCCATCCTCCTGAACCTGCTAAATTATTTGCTCCATATATATCTGCTGATATTACATATGGTTCTACTTTATACTTATTTGCTAGCTCTTTTGTTTTTGTATGCTCAATTGGATTTATCATTTTATATAATTCAACAGATTTATCTCCAAAGCCAAGTATTGTTTCAGCAATAATTGCCCAGATTGCACCATGTGTGTATTGTCCACCATTTTCTCTTGTCCCTGGTAAATATGATTTTATATATCCTGGATTCAAATTTCCATTTTCAAAAGGTGGGTCTAATAATTTAATAATTCCATTATTTTTATCAACTAAATGATTTTCTAAACTTTCAATTGCAGTATATTTTTTATCTTCATCTCCTGCATTTGAAATTATAGACCAACTTTGAGCAATACTATCAATTTTACATTCTTGGTTATGAATTGTTCCTAAAACTGTTCCATCATCACAAAAAGCTCTTTTGTACCATCTACCATCCCAAGCATTAGCATTTAAATTTTTCTTTAATTCATTTGCTGTTTCTATAAAATATTTTTTTGTTTCTTCATCATTTTTATATTCGCATATTTGAGAAAATTTTATTAGAACATCATATAAGAAAAATCCAAGCCATACGCTTTCACCTTTTCCTTTTGTACCAACATTACTAAATCCATCGTTCCAATCACCAGAGCCAATTTTAGGCAATCCATTTTCACCAAAGTTGCACGCCTTTTTTATTGCTTTAATACAATGATTATATATTGGCTCTTTTATATCAGACTTTTGAAATAAATCATATCTTTCATTTTCACCATCTTTAAGCTCTTCACCAATTAAATAATTCGTTTCTATATCTAAAATTCCATAATCATTAGTAAATTTTATATAATCATAAGTCACATAAGCAAGCCATACTAAATCATCAGAAAATTTTGTTCTTATTCCTCTTCCTGTTTCTTCGTGCCACCAATGTAATACATCACCTTCAATAAATTGATGACAGCTATTTCTTATTATTTGATTTTTTGTTATATCTGAATCCACATATTTTAAACACATTGTGTCTTGTAATTGGTCTCTAAAACCATATGCTCCACCAGATTGATAAAATCCTGTTCTTCCATATAATCTACTAGATAAAGTTTGATATATAAGCCATCCATTAAGCATTATATTTATTGAATCACTTGGAGTTTTTACTACCAACTTATTTGTTAAATCTTCCCAGTATTTTATTACTGCATTATATTCGTGACTACAATTATCTATTTTACTATACTTATAAGCTATATCTTTACAATTAATATCGTTTTCCTCTGCTCCTATAACTAATGAAATATCCTTATATCCCAAAGCATCAATTTCAAGTTCAATATTTAACGCAATTATTCCATTACAATTTATTGAATTCACACCAGAAAACTTTTCAATTTTTATTCCATCCGGATTTGACAAATTGCCATCTCCAAAAAACTCTTTTTTACTTCCTGTATATGATTTAATTTTTTCACTAGATGAAATATACATATAGTATTGGAAGTCTTGATTTATAACATTTTTAGCAGTTATTGTATTGCTATTTGTATCAAATTTTAAATTTATAAATCCATTACTTTTTATTTCATCTTCATCTAAAACAGATTTTATATAATAAGTTAATTTTAATTTTCTTTTTTGTGGTAATAAATTTTTTAAATGAATTATATTTACTTTTGCATTATCGTCTTTTGGAACAAAAGTATCTATTTCTTGATAAATATCATCACTTGAATGAATATATTTTGCATATCCTAATCCATATTTTATATAATACTCATTTTCATCTGGCATAGGACTTGATGTAACAGACCAGTTAATATTTTTTTCCTTATCTTGTAAATATATAACTTCAGATGGAGTATCTAAAACTGGGTCATTGCTCCAAGCAGTTAATCTATTTAATCTAGAATTTTTATACCAAGTATAACCCCCCATTGCCTCTGTTACAACTGTACCAAAAGTTTTATTGGCCATAATATGACTCCACACTAATGGCGTTTTCTTGCTTTTGTTAACATTTATTATATACTCTTTTCCATCACTACTAAATCCACCATATTCGTTAAAAAATTTCAATTCTTCTAAATTCATTTTATAATTTGATATATTCGCTTTTTCGTTTTTACTTTTATTATCTCTACTTTGATATTTAATATTTTTTAGTGCTTTACTATATTCATAATTATACTCATCAAGTTGATTAGATATATTCCCATAATTTCCAGATAAAATTAAGTCTGCTCTAAAACTTAAAAATTCTTTATCATCATTACTTAAATTATTTAATACAAACACCTTGCCATTATTAGAATTTGATAAATTATGATTCCATATTACTTCATTTATTGCCTCTTGAATATAATTTTCGTATGATTCTTTTTCTTCATTTAAAATTATCAAATCTATATTTATATTTTGAATTTTATAAAATTCATATGCTTTTACTACTGTTTCAACAATATCTATTTCTGATATTTCCTTTATTTTTACAAGTATTATTGGATTATCCCCTGATATTCCAAACTTCCATAATTCATTTGTTGGATATAACTTATTTTCATTAAATTTTACTAATTTATTTTCACATTTTAATAAAACCTGTGATAAAATTCGTTGATATAAATTTACATCTTTTCCGTGTATTCCTAAATATTGAATTTTCGCTTCTATTTGTGCTTTAGATAAATTAAATGCTCTTTCAATATTTTCATTATTCATATATTTTTTTACATTTTTTACAGCATCTTCTTTATTTTCAGAAACTCCTATAATTAAACTCATTATGCACTCTTCATTACTTTTTAATTCAATCGAATTTCTAAAAGCAATAATTGGATTAGTTGTATTTTCAATAGTTTTAGAAAATGGTTTTGATTCTTTTATAAGCTCTGGTATATCAAAATTTTGTCTTCCACATAAATTCTTTCTATCTAATTCAAATTCCATTTCTCCTGTAATTGATTTATCTGAAAATAAACTAATTGCCAAATATAAATCTTCGTCGTGTTCATCTCTAGCTTTTCTTTTAGCAATTATTATTCCATCTTCTAGTTCAAATGATAAAAATAAGTTATTAAATGCTTTATGTGCATATTCTTGGCTTTTTCCTGATATCACAGGTTCAATTACACTTGATATTTCTAATATTTCATCAACATTGCCAATATTTTTAAGCTCTAATCTTCGTATTTCTACAGGTTCTTCTGGTGCGATAATTACTGACATTGTTGTTTTAATATTATCATCATTTCTAGAAAATTTTGCCTTATCTGGATAAAAACAAACATTATACTTTTCTGACTTATTTATATAACTTAAATTAGCTGGTGACCAAATATTTTTATTCTTTATATTTTTAATAAAGAAATAAATTCCTTGGTTATTATCACTTGTTCTTTTATATCTGTTAACAATTTTATTTTTATAACTACTAACACCATTTCCGTTTTTATCTATTAAAATAGAATAATCATTATTTGATATTAAATTAAATTCATTTATATCCTCATTCTTTTTATCAAAACATCTTTCAGAATAATAATCATAATCAATATATTTTATTTTTTCAACTTTTTCCTTCTTCTCTTTTGTTATAATTACATTATCTGGCATTCTTTCTTGAAGTAAAATATCTACTGCTTCAATTTCAGGATTTTCAAAAAAACGATTTTGAAAAATATTATTCTTTACCAAATTATCTATTGATAATAATATTAAACCTTGGTGATGCGCCATATATGTTTTTACAACAGAATATTTTTTGCCTTTTTCAACTCTACTTGGAGTATAATCAATAGATTCATAAAAACCATATTTATTGTACATTCCACTTTGCTCTAAAATTTTTATATTATTTAAAACTTGTTTTGGCACATCATTAATTGCCAAAATTGTTCCATATGATGACACAACCATTTCATCTGCCAAGCCTCTTTTTAAGCCAAGCCACGGTATTCCAAATGCTTTATATTGATAATTTCCATTTAAATCCTTTAAATTAAATGCAGCTTCTGAAATTCCCCAAGTTATTCCTAATTTTTTTGCATATTCCATTTGACTCATTATCATAAATTTACACGATTCATCTAATAAACTATTTGGATATCTTTTAATATTTACTGTTGGCATTAAATACTCAAATGCAGTTCCAGACCACGATATAAGTCCCTTATATTTATTTAATATTGTTAATGTCCTACTTAAATTTTTCCAATGTTTTGCAGATATATCTTTTTTTGCAATTGCAACTAAACTTGCTTGTCTTGCTTCAGATGCAAGTAAATCATAATATGAATCAGTAAGCTTGTTTTCTTCTACATTATATCCAATTGAAAATAGCCCATTTTTTTCATCAAACAACACTTTAAAATTTGTTTCATTAATTAAATTATCAATAGTATTTATTAAATTATTTATTCCTTCATCTTTATCTGTTTCATTTTCAAAAAACTGTTTTAATACATACAAATATCCAACAAAATTTCCACTATCCACAGAAGAAACATATCTTGGAATCAATGGTGACAAATTTTTTATATTGTACCAGTTATATAAATGTCCATTCCATTTTGGTAATTTTACAATTGAATTTATCATTTTTTCTAGCAAATTAATTGTATTTTCTTTTGTTTCATATTTTAAATCATAGCTTGCAACAACACTCAATAATGCTAATCCAATATTAGTTGGTGATGTTCTATAAACAACTTTTTCTTTTCTGTTTTCTTGATAATTATCTGGTGGTAAAAAATTGCTTTTTTCATTTAAATTATCTTTAAAATATTGCCACGTTTTTTTACCAACTTCAATAATATATTCCTGCTCTTGTTTATCTAATTCATCAAATTTTTTCTTTTGTTTAATTGGTTTACTAATATAATTCATAATAATTGGAGATATAAGCCATAATGTACTTATCACAATGTATACTAGATTACTATTTATTATTGCTCCTATCATTAAGCCAGCTCCCAATATTACATTTGGTAACATATTTGTATAATAAGCAATTAATCCCGACTTAGATAATTTTTCTGCTTCCTCTGCTGTAGTCCATTCTAGTAAATGTTTTTTAGATTTAATCATTCTGTATAAAGACTTAATTCCTGCACTAAGTGATAAATATGCTTTATCTGGAATTAAAGAAATATCTATAAAAGTTTTTATTATAATTGACCAAATTTCGCTTATTTCTTTCGAGTATTTTTTTTGATTAAATTGTCCATTTTTCTTATATAAAACTTTATTTATCGCATCTAAAATATATGGTATTATCACAGAAATAATTGCAATTGTTGTTATCCATTTGCTTTTTATAATTAAATTTAAAAATAATAAAATAACAACACAAACTTCAGAAAGGCTTCGGTTAATATTATCTAATATTTTGTATTTAGATAATATATTTAATCTTTTTTTCATAAGCCATAAAATTATTTGATAATCCCCTCTTATCCATCTGTGTAAACGCGTTTTATATGCATTATATGTTGTAGGATAACCATCCATTAAAACTACATCAGATGCTAAACCACATCTAGCATAACATCCTTCTAATAAATCGTGACTTAACACTGTATTTTCTGGTATTTCTCCATCCAAAACTTCTGAAAAAACTTTTAAATCATAAATACCCTTACCAGTAAAAATTCCTTCACCAAAATTATCATAATAAAAGTCAGAAATTGCATTTGTATATGAATCTGTACCTCCAAGCCCAGAAAATATTTTTGTAAAAATGCTCTTTCTTGTTTCTAATAAACCAATACCAATTCGTGGTTGCATAATTCCAAAACCATCAATAACCAATGTTTTTTCCTCATTTAGAATAGGTTTATTTAAAATGTGCGCCATTGCACCAACAAGCTCTAAACCTGTATTTAAAACTAAATTTGTATCTGAATCTAATGTTATTATATATTTAATTTTTGGTAACTGTTTTCCACTATTTTTCACCATTTCTAATGTATTTTCTGCAAAACAATTTGGTCTTTTTCCAAGCATATATTCATTAAACTGAGTAAGTAAACCTCTTTTTCTTTCCCAGCCTAAATAGCAATTTTCAGATTTATTCCATAATCTTTTTCTATATACAAAATTAAATTTAGGAAAATTTACATCTGGATATTTTGCATTTAATTTATGGCATTCTTCAATTCCGCTCTTAATTATTTCATCATCAAAATCCTCTTTTTCTTTTTTTGAACTACTACAATCTCCTAATAAAGTAAAATAAATATTTTCGCTTTTGTTTGCAATAAAAAATACCTCTAATTTTTTCATAATTTCTTTTACTTTTTCTTTGCTTTTAACAATTGTAGGAATAACAACCATTGTCGCATACTCATTAGGAATTCCTGATGAAAAATCTAACTTAGGAATTAGTTTTGGTGTTACAACTTTTCCAGAAATATATTGAATTATTTTTACAAATATACTTTTTATAGGAATAATTAACAATAAAAAAGCAATTATTGCTACTGCAAAATTATTTAATTTTACATTAATATACCAACCAATAATGCACGAAATTATTGCACTAAGTATCGAAACACCTTCAATATATAATTTTGCCTTTGATTTTCTATTTTTAATTTTTACTTTTTTATTTAATAAACACGAATATAGCTCTGATTTTCCATCTGAAATTAAAAAATATCCAACGTGTGATTTTTTAGTATTACTTCCATCTTCCTCAAAATACTTATTTGCTAGCTCAACACATTTTTGTGCAATATATAGCTCTGAAATTTTTGTTTTTTTAGATATTTTTTCAATGCTATTTCTATAATATTCCTTTGTTTTATAATCCATATTATCATATATTCCAGCTGGATCTAATTTTAATACCTCTTCAACTCCATTTATATTATCAAAAATTTCTATAAAGCTTAGTCTATTTAATACATTTATACTTGTTATTGCATTACCAATAGATATTTTTTTAGTTGCAATATCAAAATGCTCTCTATTAATACAATCCAAAATAGTACTTCCCATTTTATTAACTTGCTCTTCTAAAATTTCAACATAACTATATGCTTTTTTGCCGTATTTTTTTAATCTATATGACATATATTCAATAAATGGATATTTTGATTCAACACTTTGCTCTATTTTTAAATTGTAATTATATGGCAATTTAAATTCCTGACTAGTTTTAAACTCAACTAATCTAGTAACAATATTTTCAACTTTACGCTTTTGCATTTGCGATAAATATATTTTTTCACAAATTAATCTAATTTTTTCAATTAAAGCTATTTGCAAAAAAGTGCTAACACTCCATAGCTCTTCCATACTCAAATTTTTTTTATTTTGATAGCTTAATAAAAATCTTTCTAAATTATCACCATTAATTTTTCCATCTGTATATGAAACAATTTCTTTAGCAAGTACATACACTCTTGCAAACCCCTTATATTGGCCATTAGCAATTCCAACAAAATTAACATATTTTTTTACAGATAAATCTCTAATTATAATTTTTGCATTTTTTTCAATTATATAAAAATTGTCTAAAATCCATTCACCTGCTGGATGGATTGGTATTTTGTTTTTTAAATCTTCTGTCAAAAAATTATATATATCTAATATAAATTTTAAATTCTCTTTTAATCTAGGTATTGGGTATGTTCTTTTATCAGATTTTGATTTTAAAATTTGATCTGCAGCAAGTTTTTGTAAATAAATTTCTAATTGTTCACTATCTAAAAGAGCTCCGCCTACATCTAAAATTTTACATTTCTTCATCAAAAAATTTCCACTCCTTGTAAATATGTTTTCACATATTTTCTCCAGAAGTAGAAATTTTTATACTTTTTTTATTATTTTTACTAAAATGAAGACAATAAAAAAACTTGAAGTTACTCCTACCAAGACTAACTCCAAGTTAAACAAG
>FR878207.1 GCA_000434335.1 Clostridium sp. CAG:492 | reverse complement strand
AAAAAGTTTAATTATCAATGTTTTAGTATTAGTTTAAAACATCATTTATCTTCTTAATTATTTGATATTTTCTATTTCAAACGAAAATACTATTCTTTACACATTTCAAAAATTTCTTTTAATCTTTCATCTTGTTTTGTTAAATACAAATAGCCTATTAAACCTTCAAAAGCTGTTGAATACATATAGTCTGCTGGATCTGCATTTTTAGGTAGATGATGATTTTCTGCATTTCTTCCTCTTCGCACAATTTCTAGCTCTTTTTCTGTTAGATTTTCTTCTATTCTTTTTAATATATCAGCTTGTGCTTTTGCCTTTACATATTTAATTGTTTCAATATGTAGCTTATGTGGTTTTAATTTTGTTTTATTTACTAGGTCTGTTCTTATATATAATTCATAAATACAATCTCCAACATATGCCCATGTTAATGGTGATAACATATTTATTTCTTCTGGAGATTTTGCTCTTTCTATTAAATCTTCCAATAGTTCCTCCTTAAATTTTAACTTTTTCAAGTGTTATTTTGCCTAATTTTCCGCTTCTAAACTCGTCCAATAATATCCCTGAAACTTTTTCATAATCAACTCGTCCACCAGATATTATTGCACCTCTTTTTGTACCAATTAGCTCAAATATTTCTAAATATTTGTCATTTTCATCTATGTCATCTGATTGATTCATTATTTCTTCAATTTTATTATCTAATTTATATCTTTCAGAAAGATTTTGTTTATAATTTTTTACCAGATATTTTAATAGTGAAAATGCTATTTCTGTTTTTTCTAAAATATCATCTTTTATTGTTCCAGTAAATGCTAAATTTGTTGCAACTTCTTCACTTCCTAGTTTTGGCCATAATACACCTGGAGTGTCCATTAGCTCTATTCCCTCATCTACACGAATCCATTGTTTTTGACGAGTAACACCAGGTTTATTTCCAACTTTTGCAGATGTTTTCTTTGAAATTCTGTTTATAAATGATGATTTTCCTACATTTGGAATTCCAAGCACTAATACTCTTATACTTCTTCCAGCTCTTCCTTTTTGTGCAGATTTCTCCTTTGTTTCAGCAGATACAGTATGGATTTTTTTAATTACTTCTCGTATTCCTTTGCCAGAGTTTGAATCTGTTATTACAGCTGGAATATTATTCTTTTCAAAGTATTTTACCCAGTTTGCTGTTTGTGTATCATCTGCTAAATCTGCTTTGTTTAGTACTTCTATTTTATTTTTATTTTTTATGTATTCTTGGATATCTGGATTTTGACTTGAAATTGGTATTCTTGCATCTAATACTTCTACTACAAGGTCTACTAATTTTAAGTCTTCTATTATTTGTCTTTTGGTTTTGGCCATGTGACCTGGGTACCAGTTGATATTCATTTGGTTCTGTATTTTTTCTTTGTTTTCGTTACTTTTCATTTCTTGTCTCTTTTTTCTTTTTTGATACATAT
>FR878206.1:1191-6044 GCA_000434335.1 Clostridium sp. CAG:492 | reverse complement strand
AATAAAAAGCAGGCTATACCCTACTTTATAATTCCTAATATATGCTTTTGTTTTTCAACATATTCATCTGAAAATTCATAACAATTTTGCATCTCTTTAACTGCATTATTTCCCACTTCAATATCATCTGAATGAATAAATCCTAACACATCTCCAACATTAACTTTATCACCTATTTTTTTATTAATAATAATTCCAACCTTATCATTTATTTTATCTTCCTTTTTCAATCTTCCAGCACCAAGGCTTGATGAAATATATCCTATCTTTTCATTATCCATAGATTTTATATACCCCATTTTTTCTGATTTTATTGGAATTATATATTTTGCCCTTTCAAATTTTGATGTATCTTCTATATAAGAAACATCTCCGCCCTGATTTTTTATCAACTCTTTAAATTTATTTAAAGCCTTTTTATTATTTATATTTTCCATTATCATTTTTTTATTTTGCTCTATATCATCGCCTTTTCCAGCAAGTTTCATCATATAACTACCAAGTGATAAAATAATGTCTTTTACATCATCTTGCATATTTCCATTTAATGCTTCAACTGCCTCTATAACTTCTAGTGAATTTCCTATTGAATATCCTATTGGTTGATTCATATTTGTTAATATACATATAGTCTCTTTATCTGCTAAATTTCCGATTCCGATCATAGTTTCAGAAAGCTTCGTGGCATCTTCAATATTTTTCATAAAAGCCCCACTTCCAACTGTAACTTCCAATACAATTTTTTCTGCACCTGCTGCTATTTTTTTACTCATAATACTTGAAGCAATAAGTGGTATGCTTTCAACACAAGATATTGTGTCTCTTAAAGCATATATTTTTTTGTCTGCTGGAGCCAAATTCAATGTTTGACCCATTAAACTTATTCCAATGTTTTTTACATTATTTATAAATTCACTAATATCAATATTTGTATTATATCCGGGTATAGATTCCAACTTATCTACAGTACCACCAGTAAAACCTAAACCTCTACCAGACATTTTTGCAGAAGGTATTCCAAGTGAAGCAATAATTGGCATTAAAATTAATGTTATTTTATCACCAATTCCTCCTGTACTATGTTTGTCAACAACCATTCCTAGCTCTGATAAATCTAAAACTTCTCCAGAATGAGCCATTGCTAATGTAAAACTTGTTGTTTCTTCATAATTCATTCCGTTTATGTATATTGCCATTATTAGAGCTGCAGCTTGATAATCAGTTATATTTCCATTTGTATAATTTTTAACAAAAAAATCAATTTCTTCTTTAGACAAAACTTTTTTATCTCTTTTTTTAGCTATAATTTCTAATATATTCATTTGTATAATTCCTCTCTAATATATTTATAATTTTTTGTATATAAATATATTCTTTATATAATTTTTACAATATTATTACTTATTTATAATATTTTTTACAAAACTTAATCTATGTAATGGGCAAAGTCCATTTTCTTTTATTGCTGAAATATGTGCAGCTGTTCCATATCCTTTATGTTTTTCAAATCCATATTGAGGGTAAACCTTATCCCATTCTCTCATAATTCTATCCCTTGTAACCTTTGCAATTATTGATGCGGCAGCTATAGAATAACTTTTAGCATCCCCCTTAATTATTGACTGATATGGAACACCACAAGTATCAATATTTGTTAATGCATCAACTAAGATAAGCTCTGGTTTAACTTTTAAAGTTCTAACAGCTTCTGTTAAACCTGCCTTTGTTGCATTTAAAATATTAATTCTATCAATTTCATTTTGGTCAACAATTCCCACACTATAACTAATTGCCTCTTCAATAATTAGTTCATATAATTTTTCTCTCTTTTTTTCGGAAACTTTTTTTGAATCATTAACTCCTTCAATCATTGAATCTTTTGGCATTATGACAGCAGCAACAACAACAGGTCCAGCAAGTGGACCACGCCCTGCTTCATCTATTCCACATATATAATTATATCCTTTCTTAAAATATGACTTATCTATTTCTTTTAATTCATTTAATCTTTGCTCTTCTTTTTCTTTCATTAGTTATTCTCCTCTTTTTCGTTTATATTATTTGTATTTTCATTTTTATCAATTATATCAGATAATTTATATTTTATTTCATTGTTTAATTTAATTCCTTTTACATATATGACATCTGAATTAGTATAATTAACAATATATTCATCGTCATCATCTTTTATTGAATCAGCAATTCCCATTTTTTCAAAACTCTCTTTATTTAAAATATAGTAATTTTGTAATTCCTCCTGATTTATTTGCAATTGTTGCATAACATTATTTACCTCTGTATCATTTGCTTCAGATACTTTAGTCCCCACATATTTTTCTTGATTATTACTAATTTCTGATTCTGCTTTTATTGATTTTATTTTTCCTTCAATCATAAGCATATCTGTTTTTATATCATCTGTTTTTCGCTCTTGCATTTTTTTAGTACCAATATTAAACAAAAAAATTCCTACAACTAATATTATAATAAAAGCTATTATTAGTTTTAAAAATTTATATTTATTATTTTGCATATCTGCTTTATTCCTTTCCTAACATATTTTTTATATGAAATTGACTTTAATTAAATTTCATTTTTGCCATTATATAACAATTTTAATACCAGAACAATATATTTAATTTTTTTTTAAGGAAAGTCCTTAAATATAAACATTCTTTTCACATTTTTTTCACAAATATATTGTATTATATTGTAAAAATAAGTTATTATATTTATAATAGCTTTTGAAAATAAAATCATTTTTTAAATTTTAGAAAGGGATGAAAATTTATTATGGGAAATAATAGTAATTCATTTAAATCAGTAAAATCAGAAAATAATTCATACTCAATACCCAAAGGGAAAATAGGTTTTGCAAGAGGTTTTTTAGTACCTTTTGTGGCAGGTGTATTAGGAACATTAATAATCGTAGGTGGTTGTATAAGCATTCCATCAATTAGAGAAACAATTTCAGAAAAACTTTTATCAGATTCTAGTAAGTCTGAAAGCTCAACAAAATCAAATGACGAATCATCAGTAGAATCAGTAATAAATAAGGTAGTTTCTTCTTCAAGTGATAAAGCTGTATCTGTTGAAGACTACTCAAACACAAGTATTGCAGTTGCAAATAAGGTTTTACCATCTGTTGTTGGTATAACAGTAACATATTCAGTAAATTCCCCTTATTATTCATATTATGGAATGTCTGAAGGAACTGCTAAAGCTACAGGTTCTGGTGTTGTAATAACTGATGATGGATATATTTTAACAAACAACCATGTTGTTTCATCGTCATCAAGTTCATCTTATTATCAAGTAAGTAAAGCTACAAAAATAACTGTAACTTTATATAATGATACAACAGAATATGAAGCAAAATTAATAGGCTCTGATGAACAAACAGATTTAGCTGTATTAAAAATAGAAAAAACAGGATTAACTGCTGCAGAACTTGGAGATTCAAGCCAAGTTCAAGTAGGCGAATTTGCAATGGCCATTGGAAATCCATTAAATATGGCAAGTACAGTTACAACTGGTGTAATAAGTGCTACAAATAGAACTATAACATCTGATAATGTAACATACAAAGTAATTCAAACTGATGCTGCTATAAACTCAGGAAATAGTGGTGGTGCTTTAATAAATGCTGATGGAAAAGTTATTGGTATAAATACTTTAAAACTTTCAGGATCTGGTGTTGAAGGAATTGGATTTGCAATTCCAATTAATGACACAATTGATGTTTATAAACAATTAATAGAAAATGGAAAAGTTGCTAGACCTTATATTGGTATGTCTGGTAGAGATATATCTGAAGAAGTAGCTAAAAAGAACAATTTACCAAAAGCTGGTGTTTATGTAGTATCTGTAGAAGAATTTTCAGCAGCAGAAAAAGCTGGAATTAAAGCTGGTGATTTAATTGTTGCATTTGACAGTGAGGATGTAACTACTATGGATAAATTAAACGAATTAAAAAATAAACATAACATTGGTGATGAAGTTAAAATTAAATTAATACGTAATGGTGAAGAAAAAGAAGTAAGTATTACTTTGGGTGAAAACAAGAGCACTAATGAACAATAAGATTTATTTTAATTAACAAAAAAGCATGGAACAAATTTCAATATGTTCCATGCTTTTTTATTATATACTGTTTTTCTCATACCAATCCGAAAATACTTTTAAAGAATTAACTGATTTATATTTTATTCTATTATTTCTTTCATCATCACTCATTTCAGCTAATGTTTTATCATATCCATATGGTTTATAAATATACCATAAATCAGACCACTTTTTATTTGTATCATTTCCTGCAATCTTATTTGCTATATTTCCTTCGTGTTCTCCCATAAACTGATGTAGCTCTTTTCCGTCATAATATGATAAACATTCTATAAATCTGCAAGCTCTGTTATCTTTTCCTTCCATTAGTTTTAAAATTCCATTAATTCCAACTGTCTCTAATGAAAAATTTACAAAAGCTTTTGGAAAACCATTTAATTCATCAATCCAAAAACCTGCATCCATAGAAATACATGGTTTCTTTATAATTTTATATGCTTCCATTACTTTGCATTTTGAAATATATTTTACATCGTCACTTCTTGGCTCTTCTAGCTCATGTTCAAATATTTCAAGGTTTATATTTTTTAAAACTTTTTGTGCTTCCGCAATTTTTCCTTTATTATGTGTTACAAATACAATCTCATTCATATTTTTTACCTCCATTCAAATCCTTTCTAGCTTAATTCATTTCATATTTAATCACATTTTATATACAATTACAACAAACTTCATATTACTTTTTAATAAAAATAAAGATGCCATTAATATGACATCTAATATATATA
>FR878206.1:0-1132 GCA_000434335.1 Clostridium sp. CAG:492 | reverse complement strand
ATAAATTATAAACCAAAGCTTACACCTAGTGCATTATTTATTTTTGCCATTACTTTTTCATCATCTAAATGACCTATTTTTTCTTTTAATCTACTTTTATCTATTGTTCTTATCTGTTCTGCTAGTACTACCGAATCTGCTTTTAATCCATTATCTTTTGAATCAATTTCTATATGAGTTGGTAATTTATTTTTTCCTCTTTGAGAAGTAATAGCTGCTGCAATTACTGTAGGACTGTGCATATTTCCTACATCATTTTGAATAATTATAACTGGTCTAATACCTCCCTGTTCAGACCCTACAACAGGACTTAAATCTGCATAAAACATATCTCCTCTTTTAACTACCATATAATTCACTCCTATTATTTCAATATTAAAGTGTCCGTATATTTCAATTCGTATGAGATAGCTAAATAAAGATTTAAAATAAACTATTATTTTAATTATTTATTTTTATCTCTTTATATAATATGTAAATTGCATCCTTTTTGTTATTATCTTGTACAACCATTTTCCTTGGCTTACCTGTACCCTTTTCTAAATATAATTTTCTACAATTAAAGTATTTATTATTACTCAATTTAAGTTCCATAACAATATCATCATTTTCTTCATATATCTCCAAATGCTCACTATCTTTTTTACAACATTCACTAAAAGAGCTAAGCCACAACAAATTATCAGATAAATATGGATAATTATTATAAATTTTACTCAAATTAAGATTAGAATTTTTTATTTCTAAATTTCCATCTTTATAACTTATTGTAACCCCTTCAATGTTTTCAGGTTTCACAACTGTTTGCTCACTAATATTATTTATATTATAACATTGTTTCAACATATACTTATTGACATTTTTATTACTATTAACTGTTACCTCCATTTCGGCAGTGTACGAATTAATATTAAAAATATACTGTTTAACTTGTTCAACACTTTTGTTACTTTCATTATTACCAAATTTAATTTTTTTATTATTTAAAATTAGAAAAAAAACAATAAAAAAAATGAAACCAACTACCAACCCACAAAAAATACATTTTTCTTTAGCGATTTTTTTTCTTTCCTTCCTCAACTTCTTCCTCCTTATACAAATAGTATTTTCACATATAGAGTAGTTTCGAAGG
>FR878205.1 GCA_000434335.1 Clostridium sp. CAG:492 | reverse complement strand
GATAAAAAACTTAATTTAACACAACTTGAATATTGACTTATGAATATATCGATGATATAATATTAACCGTTAGTATATAAAGCCAAGAATGGCAAAATATACTAGCGGTTAAAATATTTTCAGGAGGTGAAATTTAAGTGCCAACAATTAATCAATTAGTAAGAAAAGGAAGACAAACAGGTGTAACAAAATCTACAGCCCCAGCTTTACAACATGGATACAATTCTATGAAAAAGAAAATGACTGATAGACGTTCACCACAAAAAAGAGGTGTATGTACAGTTGTTAAAACAGTAACACCTAAAAAACCAAACTCAGCTTTAAGAAAAGTAGCAAGGGTTAGACTTTCAAATGGTTATGAAGTAACATCTTATATCCCAGGAATAGGACACAACTTACAAGAGCATAGTGTTGTATTAATAAGAGGAGGAAGAGTAAAAGACCTTCCAGGTGTTAGATATCACATAATCAGAGGAACATTAGATACTGCAGGAGTTAAAGACAGAATGCAAGCAAGATCTAAATACGGAGCTAAAAAACCAAAAAAATAAACCGTAATTTGGAATGAAATTGCAAGGTGCATATAACTTACTAATTTAGGTTTGTACTTAAATTAATAATAGATTATATAGCACTTAACTAAAAAGTATTAAGAAGGAATTATTAGTATTAAGCTTTTTAGAGTACCTAAAATACTAGGTTATATTAGTATTAAATATTATAAGGAGGGAAGAATAGTGCCAAGAAAAGGATATATAGCAAAAAGAGAAGTTTTACCAGATCCAATGTATAATAGCAAAGTTGTTACAAAATTAATAAACAATGTAATGCTTGATGGTAAAAAAACAGTTGCTCAAAAAATAGTTTATGATGCATTTGACATCATAAAAGAAAAAGAAAACAAAAATCCATTAGAAGTTTTTGAAGATGCACTAAACAATGTAATGCCAGTTCTAGAAGTTAAAGCTAGAAGAATTGGTGGTGCTACATACCAAGTGCCAATTGAAATAAGACCAGAAAGAAGACAAACATTAGGTTTAAGATGGTTAGTTATTTATGCTAGAAATAGACATGAAAAAACTATGTCAGAAAAATTAGCTGGTGAAATAATGGATGCAGTAGCTGGAAACGGTGGAGCTTTCAAGAAGAAAGAAGATATGCATAAAATGGCTGAAGCTAACAAAGCTTTTGCTCATTATAAATGGTAAAATTAAGATAAAATATATTATTAAAAAGTATATAAGTATCTTAAATTTTAAATTAAAAATTGTAGTAAATAGCACATTAACTTTTTAATAAATATTTTGTGAAAATACAGAATATTTTTAATTAGTTAATTTGCTATATATACATTAAGATTAAATAAAATAAAGGAGGAAAATATGGCTGGAAGAGAATTTCCTTTAGAGAAAACAAGAAATATAGGAATAATGGCTCACATTGATGCTGGTAAAACAACAACAACAGAAAGAATCTTATTTTATACAGGAAAAACTCATAAAATAGGAGAAGTTCATGAAGGTGCAGCTACAATGGACTGGATGGTTCAAGAGCAAGAAAGAGGTATAACAATTACTTCTGCTGCTACAACATGTCATTGGTTAGGTCATAGAATTAACATTATTGATACACCGGGACACGTTGACTTTACAGTTGAAGTTGAAAGATCTTTAAAAGTTCTTGATGGTTCAGTTTTAGTATTAGCAGCAAAAGGTGGAGTTCAACCACAATCAGAAACAGTTTGGAGACAAGCTGATAAATACCAAGTTCCAAGAATGATCTATGTTAACAAAATGGATATTACAGGTGCAGATTTTTATGCTTGTATAGACCAAGTTAAAGATAGATTAGGAGCTAACCCTGTTCCAATTCAATTACCAATAGGAGCAGAAGATAATTTCCAAGGAATTGTTGATTTAATAAAAATGAGAGCATTCATTCATAAAGACGATTTAGGAAAAGAAATTGAAGAAACTGATATTCCTGCAGATTTAAAAGAAAAAGCAGAAGAATACAGATCTAAAATGGTTGAAGCTGCTGCAGAACAAGATGATGAATTAATGATGAAATATTTAGAAGAAGGAGAACTTTCTGAAGAAGAAATCAAAAAAGGTTTAAGAAAAGGAACAATTGCTAACACAGTAGTTCCAATGACTTGTGGTTCATCATACAAAAACAAAGGTGTTCAAGAATTATTGAATGCAGTTGTTGATTATTTACCATCTCCAGTAGATATACCTGCTATAAAAGGTGTAGACTTAGATGGAAATGAAACAGATAGAAAACCAAGTGATAGTGAACCATTTGCAGCTTTAGCATTTAAAATTGCAACAGATCCATTTGTTGGAAAATTATGTTTCATAAGAGTCTACTCAGGAACATTAGATTCAGGATCTACAATATTAAATGCAAACAAGGGTAAAAAAGATAGAATCGGAAGATTACTATTAATGCATGCAAATCACAGAGAAGATTTAAATAAAGTATATGCAGGAGATATAGCTGCAGCTGTTGGATTAAAAGAAGTATCTACAGGTGATACTTTATGTGATCCAAATGCACCAGTTATACTTGAATCAATGGAATTCCCAGAGCCTGTTATTGATATTGCTATTGAGCCTAAAGATAAAGCTAATAGTGAAAAAATGGGTATTGCTTTAGCAAAATTAGCTGAAGAAGATCCAACATTCAAAACATATACAAATCATGAAACTGGACAAACTGTTATCGCTGGTATGGGTGAGCTACACTTAGATATCATCGTTGATAGATTAAAAAGAGAATTCAAAGTTGAATGTAATGTAGGTAAACCACAAGTTTCTTACAAAGAAACAATTAGAAATAAAGTTAAAGTTCAAGGTAAATTCGTACGTCAATCAGGTGGACATGGTCAATATGGTGATGTATGGATTGAAATGGAACCATTAGAGCCAGGTAGTGGAATTAAGTTTGAAAGCAAAATCGTTGGTGGAGCTGTTCCTAAGGAATATATTAAACCAATCGAAGATGGAATCAGAGAAGCTGCAGATAGCGGTATACTTGCTGGATATCCAGTTATCGACTTTAAAGCTACATTAGTTGATGGTTCATACCACGAAGTTGACTCTTCAGAAATGGCATTCAAAATAGCTGCTTCTATGGCATTTAAAGAGGCTTGTAAACAAGCTAAATCTGTTATATTAGAGCCTATTATGAAAGTTGAAGTAACAGTTCCAGAAGAATATATGGGAGATGTTATTGGAGATATTAACGCTAGACGTGGTAGACTTGAAGGAATGGAAGCTAAATCTGGTAACCAAGAGATAAGAGGATTTATACCATTATCAGAAATGTTTGGTTATGCAACAGACTTACGTTCTAAAACACAAGGTAGAGGAACATACTCTATGGAACCTTCTCACTATGAAGAAGTTCCAAGATCTGTACTAGAAACAATAGTTGCTAGTAGAGCTAAAAAAGACTAATAAAATTTGTTTTGATAGAAATTAATTTATTAATTCTATCAAAACAATTAAATATAATAAAACACTTGCTTTTTTTATTGAAATATTATAAAATGGCGGTGAAAAATTTGTTATTAATTTTCAAAATAAATAAATATGAGAGCAATCTCAACAAATTAAAGGAGGAATTTTAAAATGGCTAAGGAAAAATTTGAAAGAACAAAACCACACGTTAACATTGGTACAATCGGACACGTTGACCATGGTAAAACAACAACAACAGCAGCTATTACAAAATATTTAAGTTTATTAGGAAAAGCTAAATTCGAAGCATATGATCAAATCGATGGTGCTCCAGAAGAAAAAGCTAGAGGAATCACAATCAACACAGCTCACGTTGAATATGAAACAGATAAGAGACATTATGCTCACGTTGACTGCCCAGGACATGCTGACTATGTTAAAAACATGATCACAGGTGCTGCTCAAATGGATGGTGCTATATTAGTTGTTTCTGCAGCTGATGGACCAATGCCACAAACAAGAGAACATATCTTACTTGCTAGACAAGTTGGTGTTAAATATATAGTTGTATATTTAAACAAATGTGATATGGTTGACGATCCAGAATTATTAGAATTAGTTGAAATGGAAGTTAGAGACTTATTATCAAGCTATGATTTCCCAGGAGACGAAATTCCAATTATAAAAGGATCTTCATTAAAAGTATTAGAAAGCACATCTACAGATCCTAACGATCCTGTATATCTTCCAATGAAAGAATTAATGGATGCAGTTGATAGCTATATACCAACACCAGAAAGACCAATTGATCAACCATTCTTAATGCCAATCGAAGACGTATTCACTATTACTGGTAGAGGAACAGTTGTTACTGGTAGAGTTGAAAGAGGTGTTGTTAAATTATCAGATGAAGTTGAAATCGTTGGATTATCAAAAGAATCTAAGAAAACAGTTGTTACTGGTGTAGAAATGTTCAGAAAATTACTAGACCAAGCAGAAGCTGGAGACAACATTGGTGTTCTTTTAAGAGGTATTCAAAGAGAAGAAGTTGAAAGAGGACAAGTTTTAGCTAAACCAGGAACAATACATCCACATACAAAATTCAAAGCACAAGTATACGTATTAACTAAAGAAGAAGGTGGACGTCATACACCATTCTTCACAAACTATAGACCACAATTCTATTTCAGAACTACAGACGTTACAGGTGTTATTGAATTACCAGAAGGAACAGAAATGTGTATGCCTGGAGATAACGTAGATATGACAATCGAATTAATCACACCAATCGCTATTGAAAAAGGATTAAGATTCGCTATCCGTGAAGGTGGTAGAACAGTAGGTTCAGGAGTTGTAGCTGAAGTTATTGAATAATAAATAATTTTATATACAAAAAATAGTAGGGGGAAATTTATTCTCCTACTATTTTTTTGTGGGAAAGGGAGACGGTTCTCTTTTCCCATTTTTGGGAAAGAGGTAC
>FR878204.1 GCA_000434335.1 Clostridium sp. CAG:492 | reverse complement strand
AATTTTTCCAGCTCTTTTATTCTGTCTCTTAATTCTGCTGCTTTTTCAAATTCCATTGCTGCTGCGTGTTTTAACATTTCATCTGTTAATTTGTTTATTACATCTTGTATGTTTGTGTCTTTATCTAGATTATATTGTGTTGATGCTTCTTCTACTATTTTTGCACTTATTGCATCTCTTACTGATTTTTTTATTGTTTGTGGTATTATTCCGTGCTCTTCATTGTATTTCATTTGTATTTCACGTCTTCTGTTTGTTTCGTGTATTGCTTTTTCCATTGAATCGGTTAGTTCGTCTGCATACATTATTACATGACCTTCTGTGTTTCTGGCTGCACGACCTATTGTCTGTATTAATGATCTTTCTGAACGTAAGAAACCTTCTTTATCTGCGTCTAGTATTGCTACTAATGATACTTCTGGTATATCTAGCCCCTCCCTTAATAAGTTAATTCCTACTAGTACATCAAAAACTCCTAAACGCAAATCTCTAATTATTTCCATTCTTTCAAGAGCTTTTATATCTGAATGCATGTATTTTACTTTTATATCAAGACTGGCCAAATATGCTGTTAAATCTTCTGCCATTTTTTTAGTAAGTGTCGTTACTAGTACTCTTTCTTGTTTATCTACTGTTTCGTGTATTTGCTCTATTAAATCATCTATTTGATTTGTTACTGGTTTTACTTCTATTTTGGGATCTAATAAACCAGTTGGTCTTATTATTTGCTCTACAACATTATCTTTGCTATGCTCTTTTTCATAATCAGCTGGTGTTGCACTTACAAATACTACTTGATTAATTCTTTGCTCAAATTCTTGGAATGTTAGTGGTCTATTGTCAAATGCTGATGGAAGTCTAAAACCATAATTTACCAATGACTCCTTTCTTGCCCTATCCCCATTGTACATTGCTCTTACTTGAGGAATTGTTGCATGAGATTCATCTATTAATAGTAAAAAGTCTTTTGGAAAATAATCAAATAATGTGTATGGTGGACTTCCTGCAGGTCTTCCACTTATGTGTCTTGAATAATTCTCTATTCCTTGGCAAAATCCGGTTTCTTTCATCATTTCTATATCAAAATTTGTACGCTCCTCTATTCTTTGTGCTTCTATCAATTTGTTTTGAGATTTAAAATATGCTACTCTTTCTTTAAGCTCTTCTTCTATTGTAACAATAGCTTTTTCAAGCTTTTCTTTGCTTGTTACATATTGTGATGCTGGTGGTATTAGCACATGAGAGCGAAGCCCTATGCTCTTCCCTGTTAGTGGATTTATTTCGTGTATTTTTTCAATTTCATCTCCCCAAAATTCAACTCTTATTGCTGATTCACTTTGTGATGATGGATATATTTCTAGTACATCCCCCTTTGCTCTGAATGTTCCTCTTTTAAAGTCTAGTTCATTTCTTGAATATTGCATTGTTACTAGTTTTTTCATTACATCATTTCTTGCCTTTTCCATTCCTGGACGTAATGATAACATCATTCCTTGGTAATCTATTGGGTCTCCTAAACCATATATACATGACACAGATGCTACTATTATTACATCTTTTCGTTCGAATAGTGATAATGTTGCTGAATGTCTTAATTTATCTATTTCATCGTTTATAGATGCATCCTTTTCTATGTATGTATCTGATGATGGAATATAGCTTTCTGGTTGGTAGTAGTCATAATATGACACAAAATACTCAACACTATTTCCGCGGGAAAAACTCTTTGAATTCGCTATATAATTGTCCTGCTAGTGTTTTATTATGAGCTAATATTAGTGTTGGCTTTTGAACTTTTTGTATTATATTTGCCATTGTGAATGTTTTTCCAGAGCCTGTAACTCCTAGAAGCGTCTGGAATTTCTTTCCTTCTTGTATTCCTTTTGATAGATATTCTATTGCCTGTGGTTGATCACCTGTTGGCTTATAATTTGATACTAATTTGAACATATTTC
>FR878203.1 GCA_000434335.1 Clostridium sp. CAG:492 | reverse complement strand
CAATATTATCAACTTGATTTTCTATAAACTCTTTTGAAAAATCAATAAATAAACATTCTCCATTTTTTGTTATTTTATTAACTTTCACCCCCTCTGGTAAAACACTTTTTAAATTTTCTGTTTTAGGTCCATTTAATAATAAACTCATTACCTCTTGATATGGATTATTAAGTAACACTTTTGAATCAATTTTTCTAACTTCTTCTGCGATTTCATTATTTGAATTTACAAAATATAATGTAACTGTTGTTTCTCGTAATTGTTCATCTGAAATTTCCTCCTCAGGAATAATAACATTTTCTTCTGTATTATTTTTTATTTTTTCTACATTTGAATTACAGCAAATTACTACTATAACTGCAATAATTGCAATTACTATTATTGAAATAATCAATATTTTTTTACTTTTATCACTCATAAAACCCCCTCCTCAATCTTGTTTTTAAATCTTATTACAGACAAGTAGTAAATATAACCACAAAACCTAAGATTTACCGGCATTTTTCGTTTGACAAATTTCGAGTTTCAATATAAAATACTACTTGAAACAAAAATTATAGTAATAACATATTTCAGACTTATTGCTGATATTTATACATTTATATTTTATTAATACTATAAAAGTCTGAATATAAAAAGGAGTACAATATGAGAAATTTGTTACATGTTGGTTTAGATGTTGGATCAACCACAGTAAAAATTGTGGTTTTAGATTCAAAGCTAAACATTATTTACAAAAATTATGAAAGACATTTTTCAGATACAAAAAATACAGTTTGCAATGTACTTGAAAAATTAAATAAAGATTATCCAAATTCGCAGTTTACAATATCACTTACGGGTTCAGGAGCTATGTCTGCGGCTAATTTTTTAAACTTACCATTTTTACAAGAAGTTGTATCTTGTAAAAAAACTGTTGAAAAATATATACCACAAACAGATGTAGTAATAGAGCTAGGTGGAGAAGATGCAAAAATTATTTATTTTGATAAATTTATAGAACAACGTATGAATGGTACTTGCGCTGGAGGAACTGGAGCATTTATTGACCAAATGGCTTCATTATTAGATACTGATGCCAGCGGTTTAAATGAACTCGCTAAACATTATAAAACAATATATCCAATAGCTTCTCGCTGTGGTGTTTTTGCAAAAACCGATATTCAACCACTACTAAACGAAGGTGCAGCAAAAGAAGATATAGCCGTTTCAATTTTTCAGGCAGTTGTCAACCAAACAATAAGTGGTCTTGCGTGCGGTAGACCTATAAAAGGAAATGTTGCATTTTTAGGTGGTCCTTTAAACTATTTATCTGAATTACGAAATAGGTTTATTGAAACATTAAACTTAACACCAGAAGAAACTATAGTTCCAGAAGAAGCACATCTATTTGTTGCAAAAGGAGCAGCCATTACCTCAATAGAAAACAAACCAATAACTAACGAAATATTAAAAAGCAAAATAACAGTATTAAGAGGTTCACACGATAATACAACAGTTCCATTAGCTCCACTATTTTCAATAGATGCTGACTATGATGAATTTAAACAAAGACATGATAAAGACTGTGTAAAAAAGGGAACTTTAAATAATTTTTCAGGAGATTGTTTTATTGGTATTGATGCAGGTTCTACAACAACAAAATTAGTTTTAATAGATAATGACGGAAAATTATTATATTCATTATACGGAAATAATGAAGGAAATCCATTAAAAAGCGTTATGGGAATGCTAAAAAAACTATACTCTGTTTTGCCAAAAAAAGCAGATATTCGTTTTAGTGGAGTAACCGGTTATGGAGAACAATTAATAAAAACAGCATTAAAAATAGATTTAAATGAAATAGAAACAATTGCTCATTATACAGCCGCCAAAGAATTTATGCCAAATGTTACAAGCATAGTTGATATTGGCGGTCAAGATATGAAATATATAAAAATAAAAAAAGGAACAATCGACAATATTATGCTTAATGAAGCTTGTTCTTCTGGATGTGGTTCATTTATTGAAACTTTTGCAAAAAGCTTAAACTTATCAATTGAAGAATTTGTACAAGCAGCTATAGAATCAAGAAAACCTGTAGACTTAGGTTCAAGATGTACTGTATTTATGAACTCAAAAATAAAACAGGCTCAAAAAGAAGGATATTCAGTTGGAGATATTTCAGCAGGACTATCATATTCAGTTATTAAAAATGCAATTCAAAAAGTTATGAAAATAAGAGATGTTAATACATTAGGTGACCATATAGTTGTTCAAGGTGGTACATTCTATAATGATGCCGTATTAAGAGCCTTCGAATTAATTGTAGGGAAAAATGTTATACGTCCAGATATTGCTGGATTAATGGGTGCATATGGTGCTGCATTACTTGCAAAACAACAATATGAAGCAAACCTAGATATGGAATATCATTCTAGCATTTTAAAATCTGAAGATATTGATAAATTAGAAGTTAAAACAATGCACGTTCGTTGTCAAAACTGTGAAAATCACTGTTTATTAACAATAAACAAATTTAATGATGGTAGTAAATATATTTCTGGAAACAGATGTGAAAAAGGTGCTGGTATAACAAACAAAAATACAAATTTACCAAACTTAATTAAATATAAATATGAAAGAGTATTTAATTATATTCCAATAAAAGAAGAAGTAGCAAAACGTGGAACAATAGGAATTCCTAGAGTCTTAAACATGTATGAAGATTATCCTTTCTGGTTCACATTTTTAACAAACTTAGGATTCAGAGTTATATTATCTGAAAAAAGTACTAGAAAAACATACGAAAAAGGTATTGAGTCAATGCCATCAGAATCAGTATGTTTTCCAGCAAAATTATCACATGGACATATTGTAAGCTTAATAAAACAAGGAATAAAAACAATATTTTACCCTTGTATACCATACTCAAGAAAAGAATATAAAGATTCAGACAATCATTACAATTGTCCAATAGTAATATCATACTCAGAAGTTTTAAAAAATAATGTTGAAGATATAAAAGCAGAAAACATAGAATTTTTAAATCCATTTTTGCCTTTTGAAGCAGACAAGTTAGCAAAAACAATATTAGAGCTACCAGAATTTAAAAAATATAACTTTACTAAAAAAGAGCTTTTAGTAGCAGCAAAAATGGCAGAGCTAGAATATCAAAGATATAAAAGTGATATTCGAAAAAAAGGTGAAGAAACTTTAAAATATTTAAAAGATAATAATTTAAAAGGTATTGTAGTTGCTGGTAGACCTTATCACTCAGACCCTGAAGTAAACCACGGAATCGACACATTAATTACAAGTTTAGGATTAAGTGTTTTAACAGAAGACAGCGTATGTCACTTAACTCAAGCTAAGCGTCCGCTAAGAGTTGTAGATCAATGGACATACCACGCTAGACTATACGCAGCAGCAGACTTAGTTGGAAAAACAGATAATTTAGAGCTAGTACAATTAAATTCATTTGGATGTGGTGTAGATGCCGTAACAACAGATCAAGTAGAAGAAATATTATCAAGCTACGGAAAAATGTATACATTAATAAAAATTGATGAAATAAACAATTTAGGTGCAGTAAGAATTCGTATTCGTTCACTTTTAGCAAGTATGAACAAACGTATAAATGAAAAAGATTCAGATGCAAATGGAGATTACGAAATTCATAAAAAAGTTTATACAAAAGAAATGAATAAAGATTATACTATCTTATGCCCACAAATGGCTCCAATTCACTTTGAATTAATTGAATCAGCTGCAAATGCTTCTGGATACAAAGTTGAATTATTACGAGAATGTACAAATCATACTGTTGAAACAGGATTAAAATATGTAAATAATGACGCGTGTTATCCATCAATATTAACAACCGGACAAATGATAGAAGCATTACAATCTGGAAAATATGACTTAAATAAAACCGCAATTATAATGTCACAAACAGGTGGAGGATGTCGTGCAACAAACTATATTGGATTTATCCGTAAAGCACTACGCGACGCAGGATTTGCTAATGTTCCAGTAATTTCATTTAATGTTGTAGGAATGGAAAAAATGCCAGGATTTAAAATAACAATTCCATTTATAGAAAGATTATTTAAATCTGTAATACTAGCAGATTTATTACAAAAATTATTAACAAAAAACAGGGCATATGAAATACATAAAGGTGAAACACAAAAAACATATGACGAATGGCTTAATAATTGCAAAAAAATAGTTGCAAAATCTAATTTAAAAGAATTCAAAAAATGTATATACGACATGGTTGATGCATTTGAAAAAATAGAATTAGATACAACAACACAAAAACCAAAAGTTGGAATAGTAGGAGAAGTATTAATAAAATATCATCCATTTGGAAATAACTTTGTAGTAGACAAACTTGAACAAGAAGGTGCAGAAGTTGTACTTCCAGATTTTATGGGATTTGTAAAATTTATTGCAACACACAAAATAACATTTAATCAATTAATAAAAACAGGAGCAGTAAAAGCAAATGTATTTAAATATGCTATAAAATTAATTGACATATTAGAAAAAGACTCAGTAAAAGCATTATCAAACTCTAAAAAAGGATATTTATTACCTTGCAATATATGGGAACTAGAAGATAAAGTAAAAGATATTTTATCAATAGGAAATCAAACAGGAGAAGGTTGGTTTTTAACAGCTGAAATGATAGAATATATAGAACACGGAATTCCAAATATAGTTTGTGTACAACCATTTGCTTGTTTACCAAACCATGTAGTTGGAAAGGGTGTTATAAAAACAATACGTAGCAAATATCCAAATGCAAATATTGCACCAATTGATTATGACCCAGGTGCAAGTGAAGCAAACCAAACAAACAGATTAAAATTATTAATGACAGTTGCTAAAGATAATTTAAATAGAGAACAACAAGAAAATAAAAAATAATTTAAAATTAGATAAATATTTACAATTTTTTATAAAATTTAATATCTATTA
>FR878202.1 GCA_000434335.1 Clostridium sp. CAG:492 | reverse complement strand
TTATATGAATTCATATTATTTATATATATAAATTTCAATTATTTTAATTATCCATTAACAGCATCTTTTAATGCTTTTCCAGCTTTGAATACAGGAGCTTTTTTAGCAGCTATTTTCATTTCTTTACCTGTTTGTGGATTTCTTCCTTTTCTTTCAGCTCTTTCTCTTACTTCGAATGATCCGAAACCTACTACTTGGATTTTTTCTCCGTCTTTTAAAGATTCTGCTATAACATCGATTAATGCATTTATTGATGCTTCAGCATTTTTCTTTGTGTCTCCTGTTTTAGCAGCTACTGCCGCAATTAAATCAGATTTGTTCATTGTTCATTACCTCCTATTGAATTTCATATTATGTACTTTATAATTCCGGTCTATTGCAGATTTATAAACTACTATAATGAATATTCGCCAAATTTATGCAAAATCCTTCTTTTTTCATCATTTTTTCTCATAATTTTTATTTTTTTCTGAAATTAGAAATAAATGGTATCAATCCTAACTCATCTTTGTTCAAAATTTTTAGAGCAATTACAGAAAGAATATACATTAGTCCAGCGATTACTATTGCTAATATTATAGCTATATTTTCTATAAATATACCTTTCAAGAAAAAATAACTGTAATACAAAGCTGTACTCATTATACAAGAAGCAATTACAGGTTTCAAGATATATTTGAAAAAATTTAATTTTATTTTTGTATATTTTTTCATTACATTAAAACTAATACAAAATGCAATCAAATGACATACCATTGTTGCAATACAAGCACCTGCAACACCACTAATAAGATATATTGATGGTAATTTTATTAGATTAATATTTAAAATTATTTTTGCAATAACTCCAATAAATATTGAAATCGTTGGTATAAACACCTTTC
>FR878201.1 GCA_000434335.1 Clostridium sp. CAG:492 | reverse complement strand
TTTTTATTATATTAATTTTAACTTTTTACGCCATTTTCAGACTTTGAAATTATTTTTTTAATTTCCTCATATATTTTTTCTTCTACATTTTGTGTTGCTTGTTTACCTGCTAATTTTCCCATTTGACTTAACTGTGCTCTGTCTTTTATCATTTCATTTATATATGAATTTAATTTTTCTTTATTAATTTCTGAATTTAATATAACCTTAGCAGCACCTAATTTTTCCATTACTCGTGCATTATCTTCTTGTCTGTTTGCGCCTACACTTGGTAATGGAATAAATATTGCAGGTTTTTGCACTATAGCAATTTCAGTTATTGTCATTGCCCCACTTCTACATACAACTAAATCACATATATTTATTAGCTCTTCCATATTATAAATATATGGTAAAATTTTAGCATTTTCTATATTTTCAATATCTAAATTATTTTCTTTTAGTTTTGCTTTTACAATATCAAATTGTTTTGGTCCAGTTGCCCATATTAATTGATAATTTTTATTATACTTATTTATTATTAAATCTGTAATTGTTTCATTAATACGTTGTGCTCCTTGACTTCCACCAAAAATTAAAATTGTTGGTAAAATATCATTTAACCCTAAATCTACTAACATTTTTTTCTTATTTTCACTTGATATATCTAGTTTTTTTATTTTTGTTGGTGTCCCTGTAAAAATAACTTTACTTGAATCTGGTAATTTATTTTTTGCTTCTTCAAATCCAACAAAAATTCTATCTGCTTTTTTGGCAAACATTCTTACAGCTCTTCCAGGGTAAGCATTACTTTCGTGTAACACTGTTGGAATTTTTTTTGCATTTGCTGCTGCAAATACTGGCCCACAAATATATCCTCCAGTACCTATTACAATATCTGGTTTAAATTCATCAATAAATTTTTTTACTATTTTTGTGCTTTTCATAGTTGTAATAATTTGCTTAATATTTTTTAGTGTAATTTTAGGTTGAATTCCATATGCTTCAATTGTTTTTAATTTATATCCGGCTCTTGGTACTAAATCATTTTCTAATCCTCTAGTTGTTCCAAAAAAAACAATTTCTGAATTAGGCTCTTTTTCTTTTATTTTATTTGCAATTGCTATTCCTGGATTAATATGACCTCCTGTACCAGCTGCTGAAATAATAACTTTCATAAATTTAATCCCTCTTTTCTACTTCTTAAACTTTTGAATTTGACCTTGATATATTTAATAAAATTCCTACATTTGCAAGCAATAACAATAATGCAGTTCCACCATAACTGAAAAATGGAAGTGACATACCTGTTGTTGGCACTGTTGCTGTAACAACAGAAATATTAATTATTGCCTGAACTGCAATTTGCGTTGTTATTCCAACTGCAATTAGTGAACCAAACATATCGGTTGTTCTCATTGCAATTAAAATTCCTCTCCATATGAAAATCATAAACAGTGCAACAACAATTATACATCCAACAAATCCTAGCTCTTCAGCTAATATAGAAAATATGAAATCATTATGTGGCTCTGGTATATATAAGTACTTTTGTTTACTATTTCCTAGTCCTAATCCAAACATACCTCCAGACCCAATTGCATACAAGCTTTGTACGGTTTGATATCCTGTACCTTGAGCATCTGCCCAAGGGTCAAAATAAGTTGAAATTCTGTCTAATCTAAAGCTATTAGACCCAGAAACTTGTAATAGTCCAAATACTCCAATTAAAATCGATATTGCAACTACTCCAACAACAGCAAAATGTTTTAATCTGCATCCTGCCATAAACATTATTGTAATAACCACTATGCATATTACTAAAGAAACACTAAGATGGTTTTGCACAAAAAATAGAATTCCTATAGGTGGTACTAAAAATAATAATGGTTTTATAAATCCCTTTTTAAAATCGTATAACACATCTTTATGGTCAGTTAAATATCCTGCATAAAATATAATCATACCTATTTTGGTAAGCTCTGATGGTTGAAATTGCAATCCACCTATTTTTATCCATCTTGTTGCACCTTTTACAGAATATCCCAAACCTGGAATTACAACTAATAGTAGAACTAGCCAAGAGGCAAAATATATGTACCAATAATACTTTTTATAAAATCTATAATCAACCTTAGATAAAAAAAACATTACAAAAATTCCTGCAATAGCAAAAATTAATTGTTTTTTCACGTATGTATAACTATTTCCAGTTATAGAAAGTGCTGATGGAGCACTTGCTGAAAGCACCATTATAATACCTAAACATAATAATAAAATAACTGTAATACATAATATAAAATCAAATTGATTATTAGCAAATTTTGAAATTTTTTTCGTTTTCTTTTGCATTTGTAATCTCCTTATTAAAAAATTTTATATAACACTTATTCCAATAATACACAAAATTAATGTAATTATGCTAAATACTGAAACAACTTTTCCTTCTTTCCATCCACATAATTCGAAATGATGATGTATTGGAGCCATTTTAAATATTCTTTTTCCTGTTTTTTTATAATATGCTACTTGCATCATTACAGAAACAGTTTCAATTATTGGAACTAAAGCTATTATTATCAATAATAATGGCATTTTTAAGTATAAGGCTATACCTGCAATAGCTCCACCTAATGCTAAAGACCCTGTATCTCCCATAAATACTTTAGCAGGATGAAGATTAAATATTAAAAATCCTAAACAAGCACCAATTAAAATAGTACCTGCTAATGTAACCTCTTTTATTCCTAATATAATACTAATTGATACTAAGCAAGTTAAAATTATTGTTGTTACACTTGTTGATAATCCATCAATTCCGTCTGTTAAGTTAACTGCATTTGTTGTACCTAATAAAACAAATATTGCAAATGGAATGTATAACCAAATTGGTAATGTTATATATTCTTTTAAAATTGGTATATAAGTTTCTGTTCCTATATTTAAATATTTTACTAAATATAAAGTATAAGCTACTGCTATTATCAACAAACCAATCATTTTATATGCTGGTTTTAAACCTTCTGTATTTTTTAAAACTAATTTTTTAAAGTCATCAACAAAACCAACTAATCCAAATCCTAATGTTACAAACACTAGTGGTATCATTCTTGTTGCAACATCTGGTTCTGTTTTCATATATTCCCAATATAAAAATCCAAAAATTAATAGCATTGTTAATGCCATTATAATTCCTCCCATTGTTGGAGTTCCTTGTTTTTGTAAATGCGATTGTGGCCCATCTGTTCTTTCAATTTGACCTACTTTTAATTTTCTTAATATTGGTATAATAATTGCTCCTAATATTACACTAACAACAAATGATAGTAATAATACTTTCAGTTGAAAATTCATTTCATTCATTCCTTTCTTCTTATCTTCTTGCTTTAATTTTTTAGAAGTTTTTTCTTAAGTTGCAAGTTAAATTGGGGATATGATGCATATTTGCTATACACTATATCTCCAATTTTTATTAAAACCTTCTATTATTTTTTTGATTTCTTTTTATCACTTTGTTTTGAATCTAATTTTTCAATTATTTCATTTACAATAATTCTTTCATCAAAAGGATGTTTTACACCATTTATTTCTTGATATGGCTCGTGACCCTTTCCAGCTAAAACTATTATATCTTTTTTATTTGCCATTTTTATTGCTGCTTCTATAGCTTGTGTTCTATCAACAATTACTTCATAATTTGCTTTTGTTTTCTTAATTCCCTCTTCTATTTGATCAACAATTTTTTGAGGATCTTCTGTACGTGGATTATCTGATGTTATTATTGTATAATCAGCAATTCTTCCAGATATTTCACCCATAATAGGTCTTTTTCCAGAATCTCTATCTCCACCACAACCAAATACACTTATAACTCTTCCTCTTGTATAAGATTTTACAGCACTTAATATATTTTCTAAGCTTTCTGGAGAATGAGCATAATCAATCATTATTGTTAAATCTCTTGAATTGTTTACAAGCTCACTTCTTCCTGGAACTCTTACTTCTAATAAAGCATCTTTAATATTTTCTGCACTACAATTTAGCTCTTTTGCAATACTAATTGCAGCTAATGCATTATAAACACTGAATCTTCCAGGTATGCATACTTTTACTCTTTCATTTCTTGTTTCTAATTTTACTTTAAAATCTACATAAGAATTTGTTATAGTAATATCTTTTGCTAACAAATTACAATAATTATCAATTCCATATGTTGTTATATTACATTCTGGTAATAATTTTGGAACTTTTGCAACCATTAAATCATCTGCATTTGTGAATCCAACTTTACACATTTTTAATAATTTTAGTTTTGAATTAAAGTAATCTTGCATATCTGGATGCTCTTTTGGACTTATATGGTCTTCTGAAAAGTTTGTGAATACACCTATGTCAAAATCACATCCTGCAACTCTATTTAATTTTAAACTTTGTGAAGAAACTTCCATTACAACAACATCACATTCTTCTTTTGCCATCTTGTAAAATATTTTTTGTAATTTATTGCTTTCTGGAGTAGTTCTATCACTATCTTCTAATTTTTTATCTCCAATATAAGTGGCAATAGTACCTATTAAACCAACTTTGTAACCTTGTTTTTCAAGAATTGCTTTTGTCATAAATGAAGTTGTAGTTTTTCCCTTTGTACCTGTTATTCCAACTAGTTTAAACTTTTTAGATGGATTTCCATAAAAATTGCAAGATGCTAAGGCTAAACCTAATCTTGTATCTGGTACAACAATTATTGTTACTTTATCTGCAATTTCTCTTAATAATTTTTTATCAACATCAGGTGTTGTCATAACAGCAACTGCACCATTTTCAATAGCTGATTTTATATAATCATTTCCATCTACATCAAAACCTTTTATAGCAACAAAAAGTCCATTTTCTTTTATTTTTCTTGAGTCACTATCTAAATTTGATATTTTTATATCTAAAGAACCTTTGGCTTTTATACCTTCAATTCCAACTAAAATCTTTTTTAATTCCATACTTAGCCTCCTATTTATAATTTGCCTATATTATATAACTAATTTTTGTTTTTGTATACGAAAAATTAAGTTTTTTGTTTATGTTTTTATTTTCTTACTATATCTTTTTTTATTAAAATAT
>FR878200.1 GCA_000434335.1 Clostridium sp. CAG:492 | reverse complement strand
AATCAGTTCATTTGAGCTGATTTTTATTTTTTAATATTTAAAACAAATGTTCTTATTTATATTGACTTTAATTTTTTGTTATGATATAAAATATTAAAATAAAATTGTGAGGAGATATTAGTCATATGAAATTTGTACATATTGCAGATATGCATTTTGATACATCATTTACCCAGTTGAGCAATAGTGAAAATTTAGGAAATTTAAGAAGACTTGAGCAAAAAAAAGTTTTTAAAAAGGTAATTGAATATATAAAAAATAACAATATCGAGTATTTTTTTATTGCAGGTGATTTATATGAACACAATTATATAAGAGAAAGCACAATCGAATATATTAATAATTTATTTAAAGAAATACCAAATACTAAAATTTTTATTACGCCAGGAAATCATGATCCATATTTAAAAAATTCATTTTATAATAAATTTAGATGGAATGATAATGTTCATATTTTTGGACCTAATATATCTGTTGTAAATTGTGGAGATGTTAATATATATGGATTTGGATTTGATGATTTTTATTATACAAATTCAGAGCTAGATTCGTTTGAATTGAATAATAAAAGTGCAATTAATATACTAGTTACTCATGCCACATTAAATGGAACAAATAATGTTGAAAAACAGTATAATGCAATTCAAAAATATACTTTAGATAGAATAGGCTTTGATTATGTAGCCTTAGGTCACATTCATAAAAATAATTATACTTCAATTGAACGAATTGTATATCCAGGTTCAACTGTTTCAATTGGTTTTGATGAACCTGGAAAACATGGAATGGTATGTGGTGAAATTACAAAAGAAAGTTTTAAAACAGAGTTTATTCCACTTGATGAAACAGAGTTTAAGGTTGAAAATATAGATATTTCTAATTTTAATGCTATGGATGAATTAGTCGAATGTTTAAATGAACTACAAACTAATGAGATGGATTATTATGAAATATGTTTGGTTGGAAATAAAAATTTTGAAATAGATATGTACAATCTAAAAAAAATGATAAATCAAAAAAATATCATAAAAATCAAAGATTCATCAAAAATGAGTTATGATATTGAAGCAATATCAAAAGAAAATACTTTAAAAGGTTTATTTGTAAAAGAGCTATTAAATCAAATGGAGGAAAATCCAGAGAATAAAAAAATAATAGAGCAAGCTTTAGAAATAGGTCTTGAAATATTAGAAAAATAATAGAGGTGTGTTATTTGAAAATTGACGAATTGAAAGTTAATTCTTATGGAAAACTAAAAAATAAAGATATTAAATTTGAAGATGGAATTAATATAATATATGGAGAGAATGAACGCGGAAAATCAACTTTACTTAATTTTATAGTTAATATATTTTATGGAACATCAAAAAATAAAAAAGGAAAGATTATGTCCGATTTTGATAAGTATAAACCTTGGGATACTGAAGAATTTTCTGGAAAGATAAAATATACTTTGGATAATGGTAAAAAATACGAAATATTCAGAGAATTTAGTAAGAAAAATCCTAAAATTTATGATGAAAATATGGAAGATGTTTCAAAAGAATATTCTATAGATAAAAACACAGGAAGCCAATTCTTTTATGAACAAACAAATGTTGATGAACAAGCATTTACATCAACAGTTGTTTCATATCAAAATGAAGTTGAATTAGATAATCAAACTCAAAATATATTATTACAAAAAATTGCAAATACTTCTTCAACAGGTTCTGATAATATATCATACAAAAAAGCATTTGATAAATTAAATAAAAAACAATTAGATGAAATTGGTACAACAAGAAGCCAAGGAAAACCAATAAATATTGCAATAAGAGAAATTGAAAATTTAACAAGTATAAATGAATCTTTAAGAAGATATGAAAATTATAAATATGAAATAGAAGATAAAAAATATGCTTTACAAAATGATATTTTTAAAATGAATAATCAGTATGAGTTTGCAAATAAAATTAATTTTATTAAGCAACAACAAAAAGTAGAAGAAGAAAAATTAAAATATGGTGAAAATAAAATTGATGATATAGAAAGTAAGATACAAAAACTAATAGATGAAAAGGAAAATGTTGAATCAAATAAAATAACAAAAAGAAATGCTGATATAAAAAAATTTAATCTTACACCATATATTATTGCTTTAGTACTTGGAATATTATTATCAGTAGTTAGTTTTGTAGTTATAAAAAATATAATAATTTCTATTGCATGTATTTTAATAGGAGTTAGTATATGCGTGATAGGAATTGGAAAAAACAATAAAATAAAAGCTCAAAATAGTGGAAATGAAAAAGCAAATAATGAAGTTATTCAAAACAACAGAGATATAGAAAAGAAAATATATGAAATAAATGCTCAAATAGAATTATTAGAAAAAAGCCAAAAAGAGCAGGTAAATGAAGTTGAAAAAATAAAAAATGAGCTATTAAAAAATATTAATAATGAAAAAGAAAAATTAAAAAATGATTATTTTGAAAAGATTGATATTACAGAAATTAATAGATTATTAAATTCTACAAATTTATCATATGAAATAGAAAAAATTCAAAGCAATTTGAATGAAAAAAATATAGAGCTTCATAGATTAGAGCTTGATAAAGAAAACATATTGCCAAAATTAGAAGAGCTTGCAGAAAATGAAGAAAAACTTACATATAACAAAGAAATTTATGAAGAGCTAAAAGAAAAAAATAATGCAATAAATCTAGCCAAACAGGCACTAGAAACAGCATATCAAAAAATGAAAAATGATGTTACTCCAAAATTTACTCAAAAGTTGTCAGAAAATATTAATAACATAACAAATGGAAAATATAATAAAGTAATAATTAATGAAGAAGACGGAATTATAATAGAGCTTTCAAATGGTGAATATAAAAATGCTAATACATTGAGTGTAGGAACAATACAGCAATTATATATGGCATTTAGACTATCTATGGCAGAAGATATTTCAAATGAGAATATGCCAATCATATTAGATGAAATATTTGCTTTTTATGATAACAAAAGATTAAAAGATGCAATAAAAAAT
>FR878199.1 GCA_000434335.1 Clostridium sp. CAG:492 | reverse complement strand
AAAATTTTTTAATCCTTGAATTACAAAAATCCTTATGGTATTATTTACCTATACATAAAGAAAAAATTTCAGTACATAATAATTCTATTAGGAGGTAAAAGTATGGAAAACAAAGTAAAAGTTGTTCAATTTGGAACAGGAAAAATGGCTAAATATACTATGAGGTATGTTTATGAAAAAGGTGGAGAAGTTGTAGGCGCAATTGATGTAAATCCAGCAGTAATAGGAAAAGATATAGGTGAAATAATAGGATGTGAAAATAAAAATGTAAAAGTAACATCATTTGAAGACGCAGAAGCAATGCTAAAAGAAGTAAAACCAGATATCTGCGTTGTAGAAACAATGAGTTTAATTAAAGACCTAGAAGGACCATTTATGTTATGTGCAAAATTAGGAATAAATGCAATAAGCACATGCGAAGAAGCATTCTTTCCATGGAACTCAAATCCAAATTTAACTAAAAAAATAGATGAATTAGCAAAACAAACTGGTTGTACAATAACTGGTTCAGGATATCAAGATATATATTGGGGACAATTAATAACAAGTATAGCAGGCTCAACACAAAAAATAACAAAAATAAAAGGAAGCACAAGCTACAATGTAGAAGACTATGGTATAGCATTAGCAAATGCTCATGGAGCAGGGCTTACATTAGATGAATTTGATAAGCAAGTTGCTATAGTAGATAAAATAAGTGATGAAGAAAGAAATAAAATAATACAAAGCGGTGATTATTTACCATCATATATGTGGAATACAAATGGTTGGTTATGTGAAAAATTAGGATTAACAATAAAATCACAAACACAAGTAACAGTTCCAACAACAAATAAAGAAGACATATATTCAAGCACATTAGGAATGACAGTAAAAGCTGGAGATGCAACAGGAATGAGTGCAGTAGTAACAACAGAAACTGAAGAAGGAATTACAATAGAATCTGAATGTATAGGAAAAGTATATTCAAAAGAGGATTATGATAAAAATGAATGGACTGTATACGGAGAGCCAAATACAACAATAACAGTAGCAAGACCATCAACAGTTGAACTAACATGTGCAACGATAGTAAACAGAATCCCAGATGTAATAAATGCACAGCCAGGATATGTTACAACAGATAAACTTGGTGATTTACAATTTAAGCTAAAAATTTAGATTGGTATATGGGTAAAAATAGACATAATATAAATTATGTAATTGATAAAACAATTTTTAAACGATGTTTTTGTAAATAAATAATTTTAGGCGGGGGATATATTCCTTTGCCTTTTATTATTAATACAAGCAAAAATCAAATAACATATAAATAAAAGGGGAGATAAAAATAATGGATAGGTATAAATCGACTAAAAAAGCAAGTATCTTAGGTATCATTGGTAATGTTTTTTTGCTTATAATAAAAGGGATAATAGGATTTATGACAAATAGTCAGGCAATGATTGCTGATAGTGTTAATAGTGCTGGAGATATTTTTTCGTCATGTATGACATTTATAGGAAATAAAATAGCAAGCAAACCTAGTGATGAATCACATAATTTAGGTCACGGAAAAGCTGAATATATTTTTTCATTACTAATAAGTTTGTCTATGATTTTTGTGGCAATAAAATTACTGATTGATTCGGTTCAGTCATTAAAAAATCCTGAGGGATATACTTTTTCTTGGTTTTTAATTGTTGTATGTATTATGACAATTGCAACAAAATTTGGATTATACATATATACACATTCATTATCTAAAAAACATAATAATTTGCTAATTGAAGCAAATGCAAATGACCACAGAAATGATTGTGTTGTTACAACTTTTAACCTAATAGCTGCATTATTAAGTTTAAAACATATTTTATGGTTTGATGGAGTTGTAGGTATAGGTATTTCATTATGGATTTGCTATACTGGAATTAAAATATTTATAGAAAGCTATAATGTTTTAATGGACAAATCCATAAACAAAGAAGATAAAGATAAGGTATTAGCAATAATAGATAGACATCCGGAAGTAAAGAAAATTCAACACTTTAATTCAACTCCTGTTGGATATAAATATCAAATTTCATTTACAATATATGTAGATGGAAATTTAACAACATATCAAAGTCATGAGATTGCAAATAACTTGGAAAAAGAGATTGATAGGGAAATAGATGAGATATATTTGACAGTGATACATGTAAATCCGATTTAAGAATTTGTGATTTATATATTAT
>FR878198.1 GCA_000434335.1 Clostridium sp. CAG:492 | reverse complement strand
AATTTTAAATCATTCACATTTAAAGCTAGAGATAGTATACACCACCTCTAGCTTTAAATTTTATTTTATTAGCTCTATTATTTTAGGAATAAATATTATTCCACCAACTATTGCTGATGCTATTGCAAGTATTAATACAGCCCCTGCAGATATGTCTTTTGCTTTTCCTGCTAATTCGTTTTTTTCTCTTGTAAACATATCAACAACTGTTTCTATAGCTGTATTCATTAATTCTGCTGATAATACTAATCCTATTAATGTTATACATATAATCCATTCATTTATACTTATTTTAAAAACTATTCCAAGTACTATAATTAATATTGCTACTAATACATCAAATTTTAAGTTAAGCTCTGTTTTTAATGCATGTCCCCATCCTTTTATTGCATAATAAAAAGGATTTTTATGTTTTTCGTTTTGTAGTTTCATTACTGCTACTTTCCTTGTAATATATTTAGGTTTTATGGATTAACCTATAAACCATTATAAAATTTATGATTTATCTTTTTGTAGCTCTTTATATCTTTTTATTTTCATAGTAGTTGTCATTTCAAAGTCATCTTTTTTTATTTCTAATTTTTTTATAGCTTTATATGATGTAAGCTCTTTGTTAGTTTCTTTTATAATTTTCCATATTACATCATAAACTTTTTCATCAGTTAAGCTATCTTTACCATATTTTTGCTCTATTTCAATTAAGTTTGGAATAACTCTAGCAGTAATGGTTAGCTCTTTACTGTTTTCCTGAGCCTTACCATAAACCATACATTCTTTTATTTCCAAATTCTTTTTCAATAACATTTCTATTTCTTCTGGATATATATTTTTTCCATTTTGTGTTACAATTACATTCTTGCTTCTTCCTGTAATATATAAAAATCCATCTTTGTCTAAATATCCGACATCTCCAGAATTAAACCAACCATCTTCATCAACTACAGCCTTAGTTGCTTCTTCATCTTCATAATAACCAAGCATTAATGTTTTGCTCTTTATTAAGACTTCACCTTCACCTTTTTCATTAGGGTCTTTTATTTTTAATTCTGCACATACAACTGCTTTTCCTGCTGAACCAACACGTGCATCATAATCAGGTGTTAAAGCTGAAATTGGTGCAGTTTCAGTTAAACCATATCCTTGTAAAAATGTTATTCCTATATCTTGAACCCATTTTCCAACTTTAGGGTCAATAGGTGCTGCAGCAGAAACTATAATTCTTAATTTTCCACCTAAATTGTCTAATATTTCTTTAAATACTTTACGTTTCATATCAATACCAACAGTTTTTAAGGCGTTTGTTACATGCATCATTGAATTTACAACTGCTGATTTACCACTTTTTTCAATTGATTTATTAATATTTTTATGTATATTTTCAATTAATACAGGAACACCTAACATAGCTGTTGGATGTGATTCTTTAATATCTGGTAATATGTATTTTAAACCTTCGCAAATTGCAATTGATGCTCCAACTCCAAATGGATATAAAAATCCAATTGATGATTCGTATGCATGGTGAAGTGGCAATACAGAAAACAATCTATCAGTTTCTTTTAAATCAACATATGCACTACAAGAATTTATGTTTTCAGCTAAGTTTCTGTTACATAACATTACACCTTTTGATTGAGATGTAGTTCCAGAAGTAAAAAATAAAATTTTAAATTCTTCAGGATCTATTTCAACATTTTTAAATGAATCATCTCCAGCCTCTACAAGTTTCTTTCCTTCTAGTAAAACAGTATTTAATCCAACATCTCTTCCTTTTACTTTATCGTAAGAGTTCATTTCGATAAAATATTTAACCATTGGAACATTATCTTTTACTTTATCAATTTGATCTTTTCTTTTAGCTGAATATATAACAGCTGTTGCTTTTGATCTTTTTATTAAGTTTTCTATTTCATTTACTGGAAGCTCTTTGTCTAATGGAACTGCTATTCCTGCGCCACATAATAATGTCATATATGATAAATACCATCCATATGTTGTTTCGCTGATAATTACTATTCTTTCGTCTTTTAAATTTAGAAATTTAGTTAATCCTGTTCCAAAGTTTATAACATCTTCGCCAAATTCCTTATATGTTATTTCTTTATATGGTGTTTTATGATCTGGCTTTTCCAAAATTAAAACATTATCTGCATAATGTTCTGTACTATAATTAAAAGCATCTTTTATTGTTTTATAATGAGTGCCTTCGTATTGTTTTTTATCTTTTTTGTTTTTTTCTGTTTTTTCTTTTTCCTTTTCTAAATTAATATCTTCAACATCATCAATTTCTTTAAATTTAAATTTTGGAAATTTAAATTTTGGTATTTTTATTTCTAATCCCATTTTTAGCATCCTTCCTTTTGTCTTTTATTAATCTACTTTTTCTACAACAATTATTTTTGAATTTTTCATAAACATAATACTTTGTACTATATTTATTACAGCATATGCAATCATAACTCCTCCTAATACAGCTACAACTGTTCCTGGTGTGAAAATCATATATAATCCGCAACCAATCATTATAATTGCAAGTATTAAACTAATTACCCATTCTTTTAAATTCGCTTGTTTTAATGATTGTACAAGTGCAAAACGAGTACAGCCTGTAAAAATAATCCATACACCTATAATAATTCTGAATATTGCTTCAATGGCTGAGGTACAGAATATTACTATTAAACCTGTTATTATTGCAATTAGTCCAAAAACTATATCTAAATATAATTCATTGCTATTTGATTTATCTTTTAAGTATTTTATTATTTTTATGAAACCTAATACTAAAAAAACAATTCCTGCAATAAGTGATACTGTTTTTAGAACACCTTCTGGGTCTTTTACTAAAATTGCTCCTATTATTATGAAAACTAGTGATAGTAATAAATTAAGCCATTCTGCTTTTTTTAAAGTTTTAAAAAAATCCATATTTTTTTACCTCTCTTTCTTCATTATTATTATGAACAAATTTTTTTCTTTTAGTATTATATCATATGTGTGTAGTTTGGCAAGTGGTAATTTTTTGTTTTTTGGAATATATGAATCAATTATTTCCCGTCTTTCAGAAAACCATTTCAAAGTGTTATATTTATTTTTTAAACAATTAAAATTTCAACAATTTTATCTTTAATTATTAAAGAGCATTGTTTTTATAAAATTCAAAACACTGCTCTTTTCTTCTTATTTATATTATTATGCCTTTTCTACTTT
>FR878197.1 GCA_000434335.1 Clostridium sp. CAG:492 | reverse complement strand
TTCTCTATTTCTAGCTCTACCTGCTATAAAAAATTCATAATTATTACTCATATACTTTCTCCTTGCTTTAGCATTTTTACTTATTTTTTCATATTTTTGCTTGTAGGTTAATTAAACAATATGTTATTTGTCCACGATTTAGCTTCTTCAAAAATTTTACTTGATTTTTCTCTTAAATAATTTGGATTTTTATATAATTTCTCTATTTCTTCATTTGAATAATTATTTAAAACATAATTAACAATTGTATATGCATATATATAACTTCCCTTATAATGCCTAAAGTCATTTTTAAGTTTATCAAAATCACATTTATTTAAATCACTAATTTTGTAATTTTGATTTGCAAGATTAGTAGCTAAACCTTCGGAAAACCATATTATTTGCCTGTGATCATTATGATATACATGATGACATTGATGTACAATTTCATGTAACACAGTATCTTTTAAACTTTTTATATCAGCATCTTTATGTATCGTATATTTAATTTGATCTTCAATATTTAAAACTATTATAGTATTTGTTTCTGAACTAGAATTTCCACGGACATAATTTAATATTTCACCATACTTAGAAATAATAATTTCCTTGAAAGGTTTATAACTAAGAATTAATATTTTAATTTTGTTAGGCAATCTTTCTAGTTTAAAAAAATCCAATATTCTTTTTTCATTTTCAACAATATGCTTTACAACTTCTTCAAAATAATCAAGTTGAATGTCACTTTCTATAATAAAATTTTCAAGCTCTTTTTTCATCATTTAACCCCTCTATTTTTACCAATTTATATTAATTATATTTTCAAAAAAATAAACATTTTCAATCAAATTCAACTTCTGAAAAACTCTTGTTTTTATAAATTTACCACCAATATGTTTATAAAATTCATTTGATGGATTACCTTGCAAACAACCAATAAGCATTTTATTACATCCAATTTCTCTTAACTCATTAATTCCAACTTTCATTAATTTTTTACCATACCCATATCCTTTATAACCATTAATTATATATAAAGAATAAATTTCACCACATTTACTATATGATGTATCATCAGTTATTCCAACATTAACAAAACCTACAACCTTATTATCTACCTCTAAAACAAATTGATGGTTATTTTCTTCATCAAAATTATTAAATGAATCAATGGCTCTTTGCTCCTCATTCGTGTATAAATTATTCAAAAATTCATCTGGTACAATCCCTTTATATGTTTCGTTCCATGCAACAGTCACAACATGTGCAATATCTTTACAATCTTTTCTTTCTTTTTTTCGTATAATATAACTCATATTTTTTGACCTTCCTTTTGACATTTTTATCATACTTATTTTTTATACAGTAAAAGTAGACATTTATTTTTTATTATTTTATTCAGACTCATATCTACCCAAACCTTTAACTGTAGGCTCTGTAATTATATTTCCCATATAATCATATCTAGATTTATGGCACGGGTATTTCTATATTTTTTTTAGTTGTTTCATATTAACATAGAAATTTGACTTCTTTCTTATAACTTTTCGATTTCTGCTTTAGTTAGTCCTGTAATCTCCATTATTAGAGCTATATCCATCTTTTTTTCTAACATTTTTCTGGCTACTTTACTTATTCCTTTACTTATTCCCTCACTTTTTCCTTCATCTCTTGCTTGAGCAATTGCAG
>FR878196.1 GCA_000434335.1 Clostridium sp. CAG:492 | reverse complement strand
AAAATCAGTAATAGTCAAAAAGTATACGAGGAGAAATTAAAATGAATGAAGTAAAAAAAGTAGCATTTTGCTCTTTAGGATGCAAAGTAAATCAATACGAAACTAATGCAATGGCACAAAAATTTATAGAGCATGGATATGAAGTTGTTGAATTTGATCAGTATGCAGATGTTTACATAGTTAATACATGTACAGTAACAAATGTGGCAGATAGAAAGTCAAGACAAATGCTTAGAAGAGCAAAAGAAATAAATAAAGATGCAACATTGGTAGCATGTGGATGTTATGCACAAGTTGCAAAAGAGGAGCTTAAAAAAATACCGGAGATAGATTTAATAATTGGAAATAATGAAAAAAATGATATTATACAAATAGTAGAAAATCATATAGCACAAAAAGGAGCAGAAGACCTTGTATCAGATGTAATGTATAAATTAGATTACGTAGAGCTTGGAACAACAACATATACCGAAAAAACAAGAGCTGTTATAAAAGTACAAGATGGATGTGACAGATTTTGCTCTTATTGTTTAATTCCATATGCAAGAGGTCATATTCGTAGTAGAAAAATAGAAAATGTAATAGAAGAAATAAAAAAAGTTGTAGAAGAAGGAATAAATGAAGTTGTAATAACAGGAATTCATATAGCATCATATGGAAGAGATTTTAAAGGTGAAAATATTGGTTTAATAGATTTACTTGAAGAAATAAATAAAATACAAGGATTACATAGAATACGATTAGGTTCAATAGAGCCAACAATAATAACAGATGAGTTTGTGGAAAGATTATCAAAATTAGATAAAATATGTGACCATTTTCATTTATCATTACAAAGCGGATGCACAGAAACATTAAAAAGAATGAACAGAAGATATACAACAGAAGAATTTAGAGATGTAACGAAAAGACTAAGGTCAAAATTTCCAAATGCAGCATTAACAACAGATATTATAGTTGGGTTTCCAGGCGAAACAGATGAGGAGTTTAATACAACATACGAATTTTTAAAAGAAATAGCATTTTACAAAATGCACATATTCAAATACTCACAAAGAAAAGGGACAAAAGCAGCAGTAATGCCAAATCAAGTAGATGGAAAAATAAAAGAAGAACGTAGTAAAAAATTAATAGAACTATCAAATGAAAATGAATATAATTACAACAAAAAATATGTGGGTAAACAAGTAGAAGTTCTATTCGAAGAGCGTGAAGGAGAATATTTAAAAGGTCATACAACAAATTATATTGTAGTAAAGCATAAAACAGATAAAGATGATTTGATAAATAAAATAGCAAAAGTAACTGTAAATGAGGCAAAACA
>FR878195.1 GCA_000434335.1 Clostridium sp. CAG:492 | reverse complement strand
TTTCTTCGAAAAATATGAAAAAAGTGCTTAGAAATCGTTGACAAGCATTATAGAAATATATTATAATATATGGTATATATTGCGAAAAAATGCGAAAGAAAAATTTTATAAATTTAAAGGAAAAAGTACAGAAGGTAGTTGTCAAAAAAACAAAAGGGCATCATACCTTTTTCTTGCACCATTATAAACATGGTTATGTTAATTTAAAATAAGAGGAATTATTTATACGAACGGTTGATACTAATAGACTTAAGAGCAGGAAGCTTATTAGTATCAATTAACTTTGTATATAGTAAGAGGGACTTATTTTAATTTCATATATATTTTTTTATTCTGCTTAATTTTTTATAGGGGTGATTTGTTTTGTTAAAAGAAATAAAACATGAAAGAGCTACACGAAAGACATTTTCAAAAATAGGTGACTCAATTGAAATGCCAAATCTTATTCAAGTTCAAAAAGATTCGTATAATTGGTTTATTGAAGAAGGACTAGGAGAAGTTTTAAAAGATATATCTCCAATAATTGATTATACAGGAAATTTAGTTCTAGAATTTTTCGATTATTATATGGAAAAGAAAACTAAATATACTCAAGAAGAAGCAAAAGAAAGAGATGCAACATATTCTACAAGATTACACGTAAAAGTTAGATTAATAAACAGAGAAACAGGAGAAATAAAAGAGCAAGAAATTTATTTAGGTGATTTTCCATTAATGACTGAAAGTGGAACATTTATTATAAATGGAGCTGAGAGAGTTGTTGTCAGCCAGTTAGTTCGTTCTCCAGGATGTTATTATGCAACAGACTTCGATAAAACAGGAAAGAAAATATATAATGCAACTGTAATGCCAATACGTGGAGCTTGGATTGAATATGAAACAGATTCAAGTGATATTATAAATGTAAGGGTAGATAGAACAAGAAAATTACCAGTCACATCATTATTAAGAGCTATAGGAATTGAATCAGACCAAGATATAATTGAATTATTTGGTGAAGACGATAAATTAATAGCTACAATAAATAAAGATACTGTTAAAACTCAAGACGAAGCTTTAATAGAAATTTACAAAAAATTAAGACCAGGTGAACTTCCAACAGTAGAAGCTGCTAAATCATTATTTAATGGATTATTTTTTGATCATAGAAGATATGATTTATCAAAAGTTGGTAGATTTAAATTTAATCAAAAATTAAGTTTAGCAACAAGAATAACAGGAAAAATATCTTATGATGATATAATAGATCCATCAACAGGAGAATTATTAGTAGAAAAAGATACTGAAATATCTGCAGATGTTGCAGAAGCAATTCAAAATACTGGTATAAATATTGTAGATGTAAAAGTAAATGATAAAAAAGTCAGAGTTATAGGAAATGGAACTGTAAACATTCATAATTTTGTAACTGATGTTGATATAAGTGATTTACACTTTAAAGAATATGTAAATTATGAAGTATTGAAATCAATATTAGATACAACAGAACCTGAAAAATTACATAAAGTATTAGCTCAAAGAGAAGAAGAGCTTATTCCTAAACATATTACAACAGAAGATATTATTGCTTCAGTAAGTTATCTATTAAACTTAGATTTTGGTTTAGGTGAAATTGATGATATAGATCACTTAGGAAATAGACGTATTAGATGTGTTGGAGAATTATTACAAAATCAATTTAGAATTGGTTTAACAAGACTTGAAAGAGCTGTTCGTGAAAGAATGACAACTCAAGACTTAGATGTTGTAACACCACAAACTTTAATTAATACAAAACCTATAACATCTTCAATTAGAGAATTCTTTGGAAGCTCTCAATTATCACAATTCATGGATCAAACAAACCCATTATCAGAATTAACACATAAAAGAAGAATTTCAGCATTAGGACCTGGTGGTCTTACAAGAGAAAGAGCTGGTTTCGAGGTTAGGGATATTCACCATACTCACTATGGTAGATTATGTCCAGTTGAATCTCCAGAAGGACCAAACATTGGACTTATTTCAGCACTTTCATGTTTTGCTCAAATTAATGAATATGGATTTGTTGAAACACCATACAAAAAAGTTGATAAAGAAACAGGAAAAGTTACAGATATAATCGAATATATGTCTGCTGATGTTGAAGATAAATATGTAATTGCTCAAGCAACAGAACCATTAGATTCTGAAGGTAGATTTTTAAATGATAGAATTAGAGCAAGATTTAAAGAAGAAATTCTTGAAGTTGATAAATCTAGAGTTGATTATATTGATGTATCACCAAAACAATTAGTTTCCGTAGCTGCAGCTATGATTCCTTTCTTAGAGCACGATGATGTTAAGCGTTCATTAATGGGATCAAACATGCAACGTCAAGCAGTACCTTTATTAATGCCAGAAGCTCCAATAGTTGGAACAGGTATTGAATATAGAGCTGCAAAAGACTCAGGAATAACAGTTACTGCTAAAAATGATGGTATTGTTGAAAAAGTAACTGGTGATGAAGTAATAGTAAGAAATAAAAATAATGTATTAGATAAATATAAATTACGTAAATTCAAGAGAACAAATGGTGGAACATGTATAAACCAAAGACCAGTTGTTGCAAAAGGTGAAAGAGTAAAAGCTGGAGAAATTTTAGCTGATGGACCTTCAACAAAAGATGGTGAGATGGCTCTTGGTAAAAACGTAATAATAGCATTCATGACTTGGGAAGGTTACAACTACGAGGATGCTGTATTAATAAGTGAAAGATTAGTTAAAGAAGATGTTTATACATCTATACATATTGAAGAATATGATTGCGAATGTCGTGATACAAAATTAGGACCAGAAGAAATAACAAGAGATATTCCTAATGTTGGTGATGACGGATTAAAAGACTTAGACGAAGATGGTATTATAAGAATAGGTGCAGAAGTAAGACCTGGAGATATATTAGTTGGTAAAGTTACTCCAAAGGGAGAAACTGAATTAACTGCAGAAGAAAGATTACTTCGTGCTATATTTGGTGAAAAAGCTAGGGAAGTTAGAGATACATCACTTCGTGTACCACATGGAGAAGCTGGAACAATAGTAGATGTAAAAATATTTACTAGAGAAAATTCTGATGAATTAGGACCTGGTGTTAACCAAGTAATTAGATGTTATATTGCTACAAAGAGAAAAATTTCTGTTGGTGATAAAATGTCTGGACGTCATGGTAACAAAGGTGTTATTTCAAGAATATTACCAGAAGAAGATATGCCATTTATGGAAGATGGTACACCAGTTGATATAGTACTTAACCCACAAGGTATTCCTTCTCGTATGAACTTAGGTCAGGTTCTTGAAGTTCACTTAGGTATGGCTGCAAAAGCACTTGGATTTAAAGTTGAAACACCAGTATTTGATGGTGCAAAATCTGAAGAAATTGAAGATTTACTAGAAGAAGCTGGATTATCTAGAGATGGAAAGAGATGGCTTCGTGATGGTAGAACTGGAGAAATTTTTGACAACCCAATTACAGTTGGTGTTATGTACATGTTAAAACTTCACCACTTAGTTGATGATAAAATACATGCTCGTTCAACAGGACCATACTCATTAGTAACACAACAACCTTTAGGTGGTAAAGCACAATTCGGTGGACAACGTTTTGGTGAAATGGAAGTTTGGGCATTAGAGGCATATGGTGCAGCATATACACTACAAGAAATGTTAACAGTAAAATCTGATGATGTTGTAGGAAGAGTTAAAACATATGAGGCTATTGTTAAAGGCGAAAACATTCCAGAGCCAGGAGTTCCAGAAAGCTTTAAAGTACTTGTTAAAGAATTACAATCTTTAGGATTAGACATACGTTTATATACTAAAGATGATAAAGAACTTGAATTAAAAGAAAATATTGAAGACGGAATAGACTTC
>FR878194.1 GCA_000434335.1 Clostridium sp. CAG:492 | reverse complement strand
TATCATATTTTCCACTTTTTGTCAACTAGTCCCCTAAACAAATTCCAATATCTCTTGCAGTTTTCACTAAATCATGATCCATTGTTACTTTTCTTATGTTACTTTCCTTTGTATTACCTGAAACAGCACCTATTTCTTTATTTTGTCCAACAACATCTTCTAAAGATACTGAATCTAATTTTCCATCTTTTATTACTGTTAAAACATTAAATTTACCTTCCATTGCAAGTTCCATTGCTTTTGCACCATATTTTGTAGATAATACTCTATCAAAAGCTGTTGGTGTTCCACCTCTTTGTACATATCCTAAAACTGTACATCTTGCTTCCATTCCAGTTATCTTTTGAAGTTCCTTTGTTACTTTTTCTCCTGCACCTCCAAGTTTTGTGTTATCAACACCTTTTCCGTTATCTCTCATTTCTGCAACAGAAATTTCTCCTCCCTTTGGTTTTGCTCCTTCTGCTACAACTATTATTGAAAAGTTTTTACCTAATGCTCTTCTTTGATTTATTTTTTCTACGACTTTATTTATATCATATGGAATTTCTGGTATTAATGCAATATCTGCTCCTCCTGATATGGCAGATTCTAATGCAATCCATCCAGCATATCTACCCATTACTTCTAATACCATTAATCTGTGATGTGTTTCACCTGTTGTATGAAGTCTATCTAATGCATCTGATGCAACTGAAACAGCTGTGTTGTATCCAAATGTTATGTCTGTACATGCAACATCATTATCAATTGTTTTTGGAACACCAATTACATTTATCCCTTTTAAAGAAAAATCTCTTGCAGATTTTTGAGTTCCATCTCCTCCTAATGTAAATAAACAATCAAAGCCATCGTCTTTTATATTTTGAACACATTTATCTGATAAATCTTTGTATACAATTTGACCATTTTCTTCTACTTTGTAATGAAATACATTGGCATTTGTTGAAGAGCCAATTATAGAGCCTCCTTTTGGTAATATTCCACAAGCTCTACTGTTTTGTGATGTACTTAATCTTATATAATCATTATTTAATAAACCTCTATAACCATCAACAAATCCGTAACATTCTACTCCATCTTTTTCTGCAGCTTTTACAATTGCTCTTATTACTGCGTTAAAACCTGATACATCTCCACCATTTGCTAATATAGCTACTTTTTTAACCATTTTTGAATCCTCCTTAAATTGAAAAAAATTTCTATATTGTTTATTATACCAATATCTTCTTATTTTACAAGATTTAATTGAATTTTTTTTTTGTATGATTTATAATTAATTCACAATTTTAAAAGAAGCCGTTTTGAAGATATTATAATAATCTTCTACACTACTTTATAATGGCTATAAATTGTATAATATAACTGTAATTAAATTATTGAAGGGAATGAATTTTATTATGAAAATTGGCTTTTTTGATACTGGATTAGGTGGTGCTACAATTTTTAAAGAAGCATATAAAAAAATTAATGGTGATTTTATTTATTTGGCAGATACAAAAAATTCTCCATATGGAGTTAAAAATTTTGATACTGTTAGAAATTTAACTGAACAAAATATGATTACTTTGATGAATTATGGTTGCAAAATAATTGTTTTAGCTTGTAATACTGCAACTAGTGCCGCTATTAGTTTTTTAAGAGCTAAATATCTAGATATTATTTTTATTGGTGCTGAACCAGCTATTAAGCCAGCTGTTGAAAATTGTAATTGCAAAAAAATTATACTTACTGCTACTTCTCTTACATTAAAGGGTAACAAATTATTTCATCTTTTAACAAAACTTAATGCTGTTGATAAAGTTGAATTGCTTCCTTTAGACGAATTAGTTGAATTTGCTGATGAATCTTCTGAAATTAGATATGACCTTGCTGAAGAATATCTAAAGCAAAAATTTTCTAAATATAATTTGAATGATTTTTCTGGAATTGTTTTAGGTTGTACACATTTTCCAATTTTTAAAGACGTAATTAAATCTATTTTACCAGAGCATATTAAAATTTATGATTCTGCAGATGGAATTACACATAATTTGCAACAAAAAATATTAAAATTAGAGCCAAATTATAATTT
>FR878193.1 GCA_000434335.1 Clostridium sp. CAG:492 | reverse complement strand
ATTTATATACTATCAATAAAATATTCTTGAATTACTTTTACTAATTCACTTTTAACTTCTTCCATACTCATTCCTTCAATTTGTGCACCAGCTAGTGTTATATGTCCTCCACCACCCAGTTTTTCTAATATAACCTGAACATTTATATCACCAATTGAACGACCACTAATAAATACTTTTTCTCCACTCTTTCCAATTACAAAAGATGCACTTATATCACTAATTGTTAATAATGTATCAGCAGCCTTTGCACATATAATATTTGCATTTGTATCTTTTTTATCATATGTCGCAATAGCTATGCTATTATATACAACTTCTGCATTTGAAACAATTGATGAAATTGTATTATACGTGTCTAAATCACTTTGGAACCATTTCTTTACTTTTATTATATCAACACCACATCTTCTTAAATATGCTGCAGCGTCAAATGTTCTTACACCTGTTTTAAACGTAAAGTTCTTTGTATCCATCATAATTCCAGCATATAATGCCTCAACTTCTGTTGTAGATAATTTAATATCATTTTTTGAATATACAATAAGTTCTGTAACAAGCTCTGCTGCTGAAGATGCATATACTTCTTGAAGAGATAATATAGGATTTTCAATATATTCAGTACTCATTCTATGATGATCTATAACTACTATTTTACTTGTTTTTTCTAATAATTCTGGTACTTCCACATATGTTCTTCTATTTGTATCAACAACAATCACTAAAGAATTTGAATTTACTTTTTCTAAAGCTACATCTTTGCCAATAAACACATCATCATATTCTTTATTCTCTTTAATATTAGCCATAAATTTATCAAGACTCATACCTGTAGTTTCATTAACAATAAACGCATCTTTTTGTAATGACTTTGCCATTCTATATATACCAAGTGCAGACCCCATACAGTCAATATCACTATTACTATGACCCATTATTAAAATATTATCTGAATCAATCATAATTTCCTCAAGAGCTTCAGCAACTGTTCTTGCTTTAACTCTTGTTCTTTTTTCTAGCTCTTCAGTTCTTCCACCAAAAAATACATATTTTCCATTTTCTCTTACTACTGCCTGATCTCCTCCACGGCCTAATGCTATGTCTATACCAGCTCTAGCATTTTTATATTTTTGATAATTACTTTCTCCTTCACTAGACATTGATATACTTAAAGTAGCTTGAACCTTTTCTGGAATATTAATTCCTTTTATTGTATCTAGTATACTAAATTTTTCGCTTTCCAATTTTTTTAAATTTTGCTCTTCACACACTAGTACAAAAGTATCTCTTTCGGATTTAACAACAATTCCCTTAAATTCATTAGCCCAATCATATATATTTTTCTCAATTTTAGCTAAAATTTGGCTTTGATCTTCTCCATCAATTCTTTGCATTGTTTCTTCATAATTATCTATTTTAATAACTCCAATGCATACTTTAGTAGACTCTATTTTTTCTGCCAATTTTTCTTTTTCTGTTTCATCAAGAAAATATAATGTAGCCATGTAATTTTTTTCTTCTTTTTTGTCATTTGATTTTGTTTTAATATATTCACCAATTACTTTATATTTTCTTTTTTCAATAACAATATTAGTAATAACTTTATTATCTTTAATTTTTTCGTTATTCTCAATTTCAAGTTTTATTTCTTTTAATAATCTCGCCAAATATTTATTTATATCAAAATTATTAAATTCTTGAACAAACTTTGCATTTTTCCAGATAATATTTCCATTTGTTTCTGCCATTATTAATGGAAATGGTGAATTAATTAATGATCTTTTTGATACTTTATCAACATTAAAGTTTAGCTCTTTAATACGCTCAGATAATTCAGCTTTACGCTTATTATCTGTCCACAATGTATATACTACAATTATTGCATAAATAATTATAGACGGAATTATACATATAGGTTTTAGCATACATATTAATAAAAGCAATATAGCAATTATCACCAAATAAACTTTAGTTTTTGATACCAATGCATCAAAAAATTTCATATTATTATTCGACATCTATATACTCCTTTTCTTTTATCCTCAGATACAAACTATTTTAAGCTATTCTGACTGATTTGTCAATTTATTTAGCTCTTCACGCTTTTTATATTTATAATCCACTAAATCTGTAATTAATACTTTAATAACAGCTGCAACAGGAACTGCTAAAAACATTCCAAGTATTCCAAAATACGCACCACCAATTGTTACCGAAAATATAACAAGTAATGGACTTATTTCTAATGATTCTCCAACAATTTTTGGATTAATAAAGTTAGCATCTATTTGTTGCAATATAATTACAACAATTGTCATTTCAATAGCCTTTGATAAACCTCCAGTAAGTATTGTTAATATAACTGAAATAGCAACTGCAATTATTGCTCCAAAATATGGAATTAAATTAAATAATCCTATAAATAAACCTAACATAACAGCATATTTTACATGCATTATAGACATTGCAACTGAAGTTAATATTGCAACAACAATTGCATCTAAAAATTGACTACTAAGAAACTTGCAAAATATTTCATTTGTTCTATGGAAATACTTTCCAATATTTTTATAAGATTGTTTGCTAAAAAAAGCACCAGCTAATTTTCTAAAAAACTCAACAATTTGTTTTCTATCTAGTAATAGATATAATGAAACTACAAAAGAAACAAATATATCAAAAATTCCAGAAGCAAAACTAATTACGCCTTGTGCATATTGACCAATCATATTTAAGTTTATGTAATCTTCTATTTTAAATCCATTAAATTGATTTATAATATTCATAAATCTTTCGCTTTTAAATATTGAATCCTCTGGTAGAGCCATTATGCTTTCCTTAATACTTATATAATATGACTGAAAATTATTTACTAAATCTTGAAAGCTCGTTGTAATTGCTGGTACTAAAAATCTAAATCCTATTATAATTAGCAATATAAACAACACATATACTGTAAAAATACTTAATGGTCTCGCACGTTTTTTTATAAATTTAACTTTTTCATACATTTGCTCAAATTTTCTAGATGGTATATATAAAATATATGCAATTATTATTCCCACTATAAATGGTGATAATACAGAAAACAGGTTCGAAAACCACATTTTTATATCTGCAAAAGAATCTAAAATTTTATATACTAATATAAGTGCAAGGGCAAATGAAAACCAATACATCCATTTACTTATACATTTTTTATCTTTTTTCATAACACTTTATCCTTTCGTTTAATATCTCTATAATTATAACATATATTTTACAAAATTTCCATATTATGTTAAATATATTTTATAGACAAATTCTGCAAAATTTCTTATCATAATATCTTCGAAACAGTAAAAAAAATATGTAGATATAATAATCTACATATTTTTTAATGAAAACTTAATTTTATTTTATTCTCAAAATTAAAATTCATATATATAACATTCTAAGTTTCTTCTACCAAAACTTGTGCATTGTGAGTAAGAAGACATGTATACATCTAATCTATTGTTTGAAATTGCTCCACCTCTATCTTGAACCACAAACCATCCACCATTTGGTTGATCAGCAAAGTATGGAATATAAATAATTGTTCCTATTGCATATCCTTTTCCTGCCGCAACTGTATACCATGGGCTTGCTGTAGCTCCACATGCAGTTTTTGTATTTCCTCCACATGATGCTGCACAATATGCTGAAGTATTTAATGTTGTTGCTTTTGGTGTTAATCCTTCAACTTTTGATGCAAGTGATGATTTATTATTTGTTACACTTGGCGTGTTTTCAGTACTTGCTTGAACTGTGGCTGTATTAAGTGAAGAAGAACTTCTTGAAGTTGTTGTTGCAACTTTTTTATTTCTTATTTCTTTAATACAATTAACTGGATTTTGAGTAATATTTTCTGATATTTGAACTTTTTCTTTTTCCTCACCATTTACATATTTAACTTTGTATGATACTTCTTTTACTCCATCTACACCATTTTGAACAACCTTTTCCTCTTTAGGTCCATCTCCTGTAGATAAATCTTTTGTTTCTGTTTCATACGCTATAGTAACTTGTTCTTTAATTACCTTTTCTGTTACAGAATTATAATTATTTAATACCGTATCCATAGTTAGCTCTTCTGATTCAGTTTTATTATTTTCTGAAGTAGCTAAACTATTTTTTGCTATTTTTATTGTTTTATTGTCTGGTATTTCTTCATCTAATCCTGGTATTACCTTTTCGTTTGGTAACATTATTATGTGATTTTCATCTAAAATTTCTGATATTTTTGTTTTAGATGTTAACACATCCATTTCGTAACCATCTGAAAGTATAATTTTTACATTGTTAAGTTTTGAACTTGCTGCCATAACTCCTATTCCCATAACGAATAATAAAATTATGCTAATTGATATAACCTTTTTTAAGGATATCGAAGCTTTATCATCTTTCTTCATAAGAATTTCGTTCCCTCCTTTTTTTAGCAACGTGTTTATTATAGCATTGTTTCTGTCTTTTGTCAAATTTATGTCTATCACATCGCCTAATACTAGCCATTTTATTAAGTTTTATACTATATTATATTCACAATTTTGGAAATTTATTCCTATTTTATTTTTACTTTATATTAAATACATTTAATGCATTTGAATATGTTATTTTTGCTACGTCTTCTATATTCATATTTTTAATTTCTGCAATTTTTCTTGCCATATATACAACATTTCGGGAATCATTTCTTTTTCCTCTGTTAGGCTCTGGTGATAAATATGGACTATCTGTTTCTATTAATATTTTTTCTATTGGGATTAAACTTATTATTTCATTTGCATTTTTTGTATTTTTAAAAGTTATTGGACCAGCAAATGAACAATAAAAATTTTTATTTAATCCCGCTTTTACTAAGTCTTTGTTAAGTGGACAACAATGAAAAATTCCTGTTTTAACAAATTTTGTGTTTTTTATTATTTGTATTGTATCCATAATTGCATCTCTTGTATGAATTACAATTGGCAGATTTAATTTATTAGCAATTTCAATTTGTTTTTTAAATGCATATTGCTGAAGCTCTTTATTTTCTTTGTTCCAATAATAATCTAATCCAATTTCTCCTATTGCAATAACCTTTTTATTTGAATTTGCTAATTTTTCAATTTCAATTAACTGTTCATCAAGAATTTCTTTTGTTTCTGGAATATCATTTGGTGAAATTCCAGATGTTGTAAAAACATAGTCATATTTTTGTGCAATTTCTAGGCCTTTTTTTGAAGAATCTAAACTATATCCTGCACTAACAAATTTTGTTACACCAGATTTATAAATTTCATTAATAATAAAATCTCTATCTTCATTAAATTTTTCGTCATCATAATGTGCGTGAGAATCAAATAATTCCATTTATCTCCTCCTTTTAATCAATTGTAACAATAGCAGAAGCTATTGCAAAATCTTTAATATGGGAAATACTAATATCAATATCTTTAATGCAATTTATATTTAAGTGTACACAAGGTCGTCCATTACTGTCATTTATAATTTCAATATCAGTCCAATTTACACTATACTTATTACTTAATGCTGATGAAATTGCTTTAAAAACAGCTTCTTTTGCAGCAAATCTTCCTGCAAATGACTGATATTTGTTAATCCCTTTACTTTCACAATATTTTATTTCATTATTAGTATATACTCTTGTTTTAAACTTATCACCATATTTTTCACAAAGATTTTTTATCCTTTCCGTTTCAATTATATCATTACCAATTTTAAATTTCATCTTTTTTCACCAACTTTTTAAATTTTTTATGCTTAAAATAAAACTGACTGTTACTGTAGAATAAAAACAGCAGATGTTGCTAACATTCTCCATTTTTATTGATAATAATTCAAGGGCATCCATAATTTTACGTTCGTAGAGAAGAAAAGCATCCCATTTTGTGCTCTGCATATTTTAAGAAAGAATATCGACAAATTGTCGATATTCTTTTTGTAAAATTTATTCACATATAAAGTATGTTGTGTTAATTCCTTCAGCAGAATGCCATTTTCCTACTACTGTAATTTTTGTAATATCTGAAAATTCATATTTAGGCTCAATAACAGTATTTCCATATTGATCTATAACTCCCCATTTACCATCTTTACAAACTGCAACAAAACCATACTCATTTTGCTCCATTATATCATCATATTGATATTGAACAACTAATGTTCCATCTTTATTTACAAGACCATATTTTCCATCATTTTTCGCACTGTATAATGTATTATTCGAAAATGCTTCTCTATTTGATTTTTCTTCGAATTTTAAATTATAAAATTTATATTGATTATCAATATTTAGTCTTATATATCCTTCATATACAGTTAAATTTGTTCCTTGTAATTTTAATTGTAGATTTCTATCGATTAAATAACTTTTTTCATCGTTATTTTTAGTTCCTACTAGGCAATCTGCATCTTTGTTGAAAACTAAAGCATCATATTCAATTGGTACCAATGCTTCATTTTGTGAATTAATTACACCATATTTGTTATCTTTTTTAGCTATATAGTAATCTGAAAATACATATTCCAAGTTTTGATATTCTGCCTTTACCTTTTCGGTTTTATCTATTCCTGAAATTCCATATTTGTCTTTACTTTTTATTATCATACAATTTGAATTAATAGATGTTACATCATCATACGAAATCTCTGTGTTTGTTGTTCCATCTTTACTTATAATTTTCCATTTTCCATTTTCTTTTACAACATACATATCATTTCCATATACGTGTTTTATATCTGAATATTTGCAATCTAATATTTGATCTTTATTTACACCTATTATTCCATAATTATTTTCTGCATTTTTTACAATATATCCGTTGA
>FR878192.1 GCA_000434335.1 Clostridium sp. CAG:492 | reverse complement strand
ATAAAGTAGAAGTATTAAAAAAGTGTATAAATTCAAGAGATCCAAAATGTATGAGGTAGATATGAAAAAAAGACAAGAAGTTTATGATTTGTATTGGTATTTTGCTTGTGAAAGACAAAATATATTTATAAAAAAATTGAATGGTGAACCTGCGCCATGGACAAAAGATCTTATATTGCAGGAGTATAAATTTTGTAATAGTTATAGAGTTAATGATAGAGTTAGCCAGTATTTATTAAAAAATGTAATTTATAATGGTAAGAGTTATTCAAATGAAGATATGTTGTTTAGAATACTTTTATTTAAATTATTTAATAAAGAATCTACCTGGGAACTTTTATTAAATAACTTTGAAGATATTAATTTAAAGAATTTCAATTTTAATGAGTATAGTAGTGTATTAGAAAAAGCTATTTCAAATGGAATTAAAATTTATAATGATGCTTATATTAGTTGTGCTAATAAAGCATTTGGTTATGATAGAAAACATGATAACCATTTAGCACTTTTAAATAAAATGTTCAATGGAGACAAAATGCAAAATAAAATTGTCAAATGTAAAACCATGGAAGAGGCATTTAATATTATAAAAAGTTATCCACTAATAGGTAATTTTATGGCTTATCAATTAGTAACTGATATTAATTATAGTGAAGTAGTAAATTGGAAAGAAGATGAATTTACAGTTGCGGGACCAGGTTCACTTCGTGGAATAAAAAAATGCTTTATTGATAAAGGTAAAATGAGCAATGAAGATATTATTAAATATATGTATGAACATCAAGACGAAGAATTTAATAGATTGGGATTCGATTTTAAAAGAATTGGGAATAGGCCTTTACAACTTATCGATTGCCAAAATATATTTTGTGAATTAGATAAATATTGTAGACAAGCATTACCAGAGCTAAAGTCAAATAGAACAAAAATAAAAAAACGCTATATACAAAAAGGGGAGAAGATAAATTATATTTATCCACCTAAATGGGATATTAATTAATGGAGCTCATAAGTAACTTATTATGAAATTATTACCTAAGTAAAATGTACCACCCTGTTAGGATGATACATTTTGTATGTTGACAAATATATCACGGAAGTGGTCTTTTCAAAGACTTTTAGATGTGTTTCTGTCGGTCTTTTTCACAAACAGTAACATAGCGGGTACCACCATAATACTGAATTTTTCTCCTTTCAGGATAATACCTTACAGAACAATTCTTCTTTTGGCAGATAGCACATTTTAAGTTACTTCTTAAAATTCGTAAAAATGTGAATTTTGCCATAATTTTTTCCTCCTTAACATTCATTATAATTATCGGAGGATACAGAACTCCGACTAGATAAATGTAATAACATCAATAATCTAGTGGGCTTCCACTCTGTATCAAATTAATTGACTACCTAATTTTATCACAAAATATGTTATTTGACAAGAACATTATGTAGATCATCTATTACTATTAAATAAATATAAACAAAAAATATTATATATAAAATTTCACGAATTTCAATGAAAGTATATAAAGTTTTCAAATTAAATGATATAATTTGTTTAAAATTACAAATAACTTATTTTAAGGATGTGGTTATATATGTTAGATATTAATTTTAATCAAATCATTGAAATGATTGAAAAGCGAAAAAATAATGCTTACAGAAAAGTAAATGAAGAAATGATTTTATTGTATTTAGAAGTTGGTAAATTTCTATATGAACTAAAAGAAAATAGTAATTATGGTGATAAAATAACAACAAAAGCCTCAGATTTTATGAAAAATAATTATCCTAACATAAAGGGTTTTACTAAAAGAAATATAGAACGTATGATTCAATTTTATAGTACTTATAAAGATGATGAGATTGCGACACCACTGGTGACGCAATTGTCTTGGACAAACAATTTACTGATTTTAAGTGGAGCTAAAAGCCAAGAAGAAAGGCATTTTTATTTAAAATTATCTATTAAAAATAATTATTCAAAAAGAGAATTAGATAGACAAATATCATCATATTATGAAAGATATATGCTTTCGGATGGAAAACAATTGCCTACAATAAATAAAACTATAGATGAAGATGATTATCCAAACACTAAAATTTTAGATACTTATAGTTTAGAGTTCTTGGATTTACCAAATGAATTTTCAGAAAAGGATTAAAAAAATGCAATTATAAAGAACTTAAAAGATTTTATATTAGAAGTTGGCAAAGATTTTACTTTTATAGGAGACGAATACAGAGTTCAAGTTGGAAATCATGACTTCTTTATTGACTTATTATTCTATAATAGAGAATTATCTTGTTTGGTAGCATTTGAATTAAAATTAGGAGAATTTAAAGCAGAATATTTAGGAAAAATGAATTTATATTTAGAAGCACTAGATAGAGATGTGAAAAAAGAACAAGAGAATCCAAGTGTTGGAGTTATATTATGTAGTTCTAAAGATGAAGATGTTGTTGAATATTCAATTAGTAAAAACATGTCTCAGACTATGATTTCTGAATATAAGTTAAAATTAATTGATAAAAAATTATTAGAAACAAAACTTAAAAAAATGAAAAATTTGATAGATAATAATGATAAATAGTAATTTGTTGAAATGGAGAATTTATGAAAAAGAAAATATTAATTATTGTGACAAATTTTTTAATAGTATTAATAATTGTTGTTTTATATGCGTTATATCGTTTTAATTATATTCCACATAAAAAATATACTAATGAAGATTTTAATATTAAGACTTATATAAGTAAAACTGATAAAGATAATGATGGTATAGATGATCAAACTGATATATTAAATAATGTAAGGAATTATATAAAAACAAATCCTAAATATAAAAGTAAATATTATGCTACGGGTTATCCAAATGATGAATATGGTGTATGTACAGATGTTGTTGCATTTGGATTAAAAGGTGCAGGTTATGATTTAATGAATTTAGTAAATGAACATATAAAAACAAATAGAAATTTATATGATATTGATGTTATAGATAAAAATATTGATTTTAGAAGAGTACAAAATTTAAAAGTATATTTAGACAATAATGCAATTGCTTTAACAAATGATATTAATAAAATAAAAGAATGGCAAGGTGGAGATATTGTTGTATTTAAAAATCATATTGGTATAGTATCTGATAAGAGGAATAAAAAAGGTATTTCTTTTATAATTCATCATGCTAATCCTTATCAAAGATATTATGAAGAAGATATTTTAGAATATCGTAATGATATTATAGGTCATTATAGAATTAGTTAATTAAATTACAATTTAGTAATTAGTTAGAAAAATAGTAATAAGATTAAAAATTAGAAAAAAATGAAGGGGATGGATGAATGTGAAGATAATAAAAAAATGCACAGTTATAGGGATTATTCTTTTTTTTATGTTTATTTTATTGACAGGATGTAGTAAAGAAGAAAAGAAAAGTAATCTAATAGGTATGTGGGATTCGGACTGGCAGCCAGTTGTGGATAGGAATATTTATATTTTTAATGAAGATGGAACAGGTGAGAATATTTTTATTTTAGAAGAAAATATAGAAAATAATAATGATATTAAATATTTAGAAAGTAAAGCGGAAATAGTAATGAAATTTAAATATAAAGATTATGGAACATATGTAGAATTAGAATACGATGATTATAATGAGAAGCAAAAGATAGATTATGAAATAAAAGATAACATTTTAAGCATTCATATTAAACAAGCTGGATGGACAGATAGAGAATATAATAAATTATAGTACAAAAAATATTACAATTTATAATTGAAATTATTTGTAAATTAATAATCTTATTTCCATTAAATGGTATGGGAGTTCCCATAGTAGAATTTGTACGGGAGTACAAATTCAGTGCTGGCTAGACACAAATTTTACTCCTAAATTTAAAAGTATATAAAAAGAGGATTAAATTATTTTGATAATTTTTTCCTCTTTTTTAAAGATTATTTATATAAAAACATATTCATTTAAGACAATTTCTTC
>FR878191.1 GCA_000434335.1 Clostridium sp. CAG:492 | reverse complement strand
AGCACTAACTAATACTATCAATGAAAAAAAAGAATAGATAAATCTATTCTTTTAATTTATATTCATAAAATATTCAGATAATGTTTCTATTAACACATCTTTATCAGTAATTTGATTCACATATTCTCGAACTTTGCTAGCATCCTTTGTATTTTTTATATACCAGCCAATATGTTTTCTCATTTCCATTATAGCAACTCTTTCGCCTTTATCTTTAATTTCTAAATTTAACTGTTCCAATATTAGTTTTAATTTCTGTTCATTGGAAATTTCAAAAGGCTCTCCTTGTAAACCAGATGTTATTTCCTTAAAAATCCAAGGTTTTCCGAGTGATGCTCTTCCAATCATTATTGCATCTACACCTGTCAATTCAAATATTCTTTTTGCATCATCTGCATTTTTTATATCACCATTTCCTATTACAGGAATATTTACATTTTCTTTAACACTTTTTATAATATTCCAATCCGCAGTACCAGAATAAAATTCAGACCTAGTTCTACCATGTATTGTTATTGCTGATGCACCTGCATCTTCTGCAATTTTAGCCATATCAACAGCAACAATATTATCATTGTCCCATCCCTTTCTAAACTTAACTGTTACCGGAATAGAAACACTTTTAACAACTTCTTTAATAATTTCATATGCTTTTGGTAAATCCAATAATAATTTACTTCCATCACCATTTTTTACAACTTTAGGTGCTGGACATCCCATATTAATATCAATAATATCTGCATATTTTGAAACATATTCAGCAGCATATTTCATTGATTCTACATCACTACCAAATATTTGAACTGCAATTGGTCTTTTTTCGTTTTCCATATTTAATAGTAATTTAGTTTTACTGTCATTATGAAATAATCCTTTACTGCTTATCATTTCTGTGTAAACCAAACCTGGCTCAAACTTTTCACAAACAACTCTAAAAGCTCTATCTGTAATTCCAGCCATTGGTGCTAAAAATATATTATTTTTTAATTCTACATTTCCTATTTTAATTTTTTTAACAAACATTTCTTCATCCTTTAATCAATATATACTTTTTTACTCAGAAAACATAATCTTTTTTCTTCTACCACTAATATTTAATAATAAACCAATTAAAATAAAATTAGTTAATAATGAACTTCCACCATAACTTACAAAAGGAAGTGGAACTCCTGTAATTGGTAATAATCCCATTGTCATTCCAATGTTCTCTACCATATGGAATAAAAATATTCCGGCAATTCCAGCTGCAATATATGAACCTAAATCATCTTTAGCCGTTTTTGCAACATATATTGCTTTCGTTATTAAAATTAAATACAAAACAATTACAAGTGCTGCTATAATAAATCCCATTTCTTCACCAATTGCCGAATATATAAAGTCTGTTGTCTGTGGATATAAATATCCTAGTTGAGTTTGGCTTCCATTTTTTATTCCCATTCCAAATAGCTTTCCAGAGCCAATTGCTAGCTTAGATTGTAATACATTATAGCCAGAACCACGTGGGTCTAAATTTGGATTTAAAAATACATCTATTCTTGTTTTTGCGTGTGATGGTAGTACAAAAAAATATAATAACGGTAATGCTATAATAGCTAAAATAA
>FR878190.1 GCA_000434335.1 Clostridium sp. CAG:492 | reverse complement strand
ACTTGAATTGCATTAATCTAAGCCATCTAGAGAGGATATCTCCTCTCTAGAAATTATATAAGGAGTTGATAGAAATGTCAAGGGACTATAAAAAAGAAAGCGAAAAGAGAAAGGAAAAAGTAAAAAGATTTGTAGTAGACGTTAATAGAAATTTAGCAGATAAATTTTTACTACAGCTAGAAAAAGACAACAAACCTTACAGCACTTGGGTTAAAGAGAATATTGAAAAATATTTGAAAAAAAATTAAAAAAGTATTGACATTCGTGTACACGTGTGTTACTATAATAGCAACAAAGAAATAATAAATTTTAGGAGGAAAAGATTATGAAAAATTTTAAAAGCATTGATGGAATTGATTATGAATTAAATGGAGAATTTGAAGAGAAAGGAATTTTTGAAAATCAAGATGGGTTATACGAATTATGTGATAAAAACAATGAAAATTCTTTTACAACAGTAAATGTTATCTATGAAGACAATACCTACTATGTAGACTTTAACGAGCCATCTGAATGGGCAGAAAGCAATGTAATTGTTGGATTGTTTGAATAATAATTTTGAGGAGCTTTAATGCTCCTCTTTTTTAAATTTTATTGCAATAGTCTAAACATATCCAACCGCTTTTTGTTAATCCCCAATTGCCTTGTACTTTTGTAATATTACAAATTACACCTTTTTTATATCCATTGTAGCAATAATTACCACAAAGCTTATTTTGGTATCTTGCGTTTTGAGTTAACTGTTTATAGGTCTTTGCTTTATAATTTGTTCCTGCACCTGCCCTAACATGAATATTAGTGCTAACTTTGTATTTTCCTGTTGTATATGTCTTTTGAATAGAAATTGTTTTTTTGCCTGGATTTATAGAAGATAAATAAGCTACACTTACCCATCTATTTTCTCCGATTCTAGCCCATACTCCTTTGGTTTCATAAACGGTAACTTCTGTA